>CAZAYR010000132.1:0-6865 GCA_964489365.1 uncultured Salinarchaeum sp. | reverse complement strand
TGACGCTTGCATGCAGCCCCTTTTCGGTCACGTCCATCGTCGTGATCGCGTTCGCGCCCTCCACCACGTGGGCCTCGTCCTGTCCCGTCGCGAGGAACAGCGCAGCAACCACGTTCGCGACGTGGGCGTTAAAGCCCAGACTCGCGGCCTTGGCGCTGCCCAGCAGGTTCTTGCTCCGGTTGATCTCGGCCATCGCGGCGGGGGTCGTGCCGAGGACATCCGCCACGATATCCTCGCACAGCTCGACTTCGGCCGTGACGGTCCGACCCCGTCCGTTCACCGCATTGACCGCCGCCGGTTTCTTGTCCGTACAGAGGTTGCCCGAGAGGGCCAACAGCTCCGCCTCGGTCTCGTCCTCGATCAGGTCGCAGGCGGCCTCGGTCGCGATCGTGACCATGTTCATCCCCATGGCATCGCCGGTCTCGAAGCGAAATCGGAGGAACAACCGTCGGCCGACGAGCGCGGGTTCGACATCCCGCAACCGGCCGTGGTCGGTCGTCGATTCGGCGGCCGCGGCGAGCGCAGCTTCGTGGTCCCGCACCCATTCGATGGCCGCCTCGGCGGCGGCCAGATCCGGGAGCGCGAACACCGGCGCCCGCGTCATGCCCCGCTTGGTGACCCGCGCGGTCGACCCACCGGCCCGTCGAATGGCCGCACAGCCGCGGTTGACGCTCGCGACGAGCGCCCCCTCGGTCGTCGCCAGCGGGAGGTGGTACGACCCGTCGGTCCCACCCCCCTCGACCGGGAGCGGGCCGGCGACGCCCACGGGAATCTGGACCGCCCCGATCATGTTTTCGACGTTCGAGTCGGCCGCCTCGGCGGGGAACCCGTAGTCGCCCAACCCTGTGAGTCCGGCGTCGGCGTCGGCTTCGATCACCTGCCGACGGGCGGTTACGGCGGTGTCCGGGTCCGCCTCCCCTTCGAGTTCGTGGAGGCGGAGCTCCCCCGCGCGTACCTTCTCGGCGAGTTCGTCCGGGTCGGTCGCCATATGCCCGGCTGCTCCACGCGTGGGCCTAAGGGTTGCCCTGCGCGGGCGAGAGCAACACGCGCCCGTTCATGCCTTCCGGGCCCGGAATGTCCAACAGCGAGAGCAGCGTCGGTGCCAGATCCGCCAGCCGGCCGTCCGCGGGAACGGTCATTCCTGCGCCGTCCCCCTCCGGCGAGAGGTAGAAGAACGGGACGTCGTTGGCGGTATGAGCGGTATGGGGATCCTCGGCGGTACCCATGTCGTCGGCGTTGCCGTGATCCGCGGTCACGATCGTGTGGGCTCCAGCCCTGCGGATCGCCTCGAGGAGCCGCCCCAGCTGGGTGTCGACGGTTTCGACCGCCGTCACCGCCGCCTCGAAGTCGCCCGTATGCCCCACCATGTCCGGGTTCGCGTAATTGAGCACCATGACCGCGGGGTCACGGTCTTCGATCACCTGGACGGCCTCGTCGGTGACCGGTGTCGCACTCATCTCGGGCTGCTGATCGTAGGTCGGCACGTCCGGGCTCTCCACGATCCGTCTGATCTCACCGTCGAACTCGACCTCCCGACCGCCGTTGAGGAAGTAGGTCACGTGGGCGTACTTCTCGGATTCCGCGATCCGGAACTGCGTCCGTCCGGCGTCCGCGAGGACGGCCCCGAGGGTCTCGGTCGGTCGCTTCGGCGGAAAGGCAACGGGGAAGGGAAACGTCCGGTCGTACTCGGTCATCGTGGCGAACCGGAGCGCCGGCGGGTCCCGTTCCTGGCCGGCCGACCGCCATTCCTCGGACCGGATGTCCCCGAGCATGCGGACGAGCTGTCGGGCGCGGTCCCCGCGGAAGTTCGCGAAGATCACGCCGTCGCCGTCGGCGGCGGGCGTCCCGCCACCGATCGTCGTGGGAACCACGAACTCGTCGGTCTCGCCCCGGTCGTACGCGGCCTCGACGGCCTGGACCGCCGAACCAGCGTCATGGCGCGCCTCCCCGGCGACGATGGCGTCGTAGGCCCGGGCGGTCCGCTCCCAGTTCGCGTCCCGGTCCATCGCGTAATACCGACCGGAGACCGAGGCGATCTCCGCGCCGTCCTGCCCGTCGACGAAGGTCGCGAGCTCCCGCAGGAACCCCGCGCCCGAGGTCGGATCCGTATCGCGCCCGTCGGTGAACGCGTGGATGACCCCGGGGAGGTTGTGAGCGATCACGAGTTCGACCAGCGCCTCCAGGTGCGCGAGATCGGCGTGGACTCCGCCGTCGCTGGCCAGCCCAAGGATGTGGACGCGGCCGGCGGCGTCCTCGAGGACTTCGAGGAAGGCCGGGTTCCGGTCGAACGGGACGGACACGTCGGCCGTGGGCGGGCCCCTCATCACCGAGAGGTCACTGGCGCGGATCGCGTCGTTGATGCGGGTGTACTCGTGGTAGACGACGCGTCCCGCACCGATGTTGAGGTGGCCGACCTCGCTGTTGCCCATCTGCCCCGCCGGGAGCCCGACGTCCCGGCCGGAGACGGAGAGGCGCCCCGCGGCCGCGGTCTCACCCAGTCGGTCGACGGTCGGCGTGTCGGCCGCCGCCACGGCGTTACGGTGGGCCGGATCGTCGGCGGGTCCGAGGCCCCAGCCGTCCAACACGATCAGCGCGGCCTCCATGCTCAATCGGTCGACGAGGGGCCGGAACTACCTGTCGCTTCGCCGCTTCCGGTCGCCCAGAGCAACGCCCCGAGGCCGCCGCCGATCAGCGCGAAGCCGGCGAGCACCGTAAAGAACGCGGCGACGGCGTAGGCGTCCAAGATGAACCCGCCGATGGCCACGCTGGCCGCCCCCAGGCCGAACTCGCCCAGGTAGGTATACCCGTAGGACAGTCCGCGTCCCGCGGCAGGGGTGTACACCGCGACCGCCTCCTGGTAGAACGGCTGGATCGCAAACAGGAACAGCCCCACGAACGCTGCCCAGAGCAGCAACGCGCCCACGCCAAACTCGGTGACCGGTACGAAAAGGATGGCGAGGGTCGCGAGGATCGCGAAGATGCCGGCCAACCCCACCGGCGGTGGGACGCGCTCGGTGGCCTTCCCCCCGGCATATTGGCCGGCCATCCCGACGACCAGGAGGCCGACGTAGATGAAGTCGGTGGGTTCCACGCCCGCCAACCCGGCCCCGAGCTCGAAGGAGGACAGCGCCGGCAGGTCGTGCATGATCTCGGGGAGGTAGGTGAGCATGCCCCGGTAGAACAGCCCCTCGAAGGTCACCAGCACGAACACCAGGAGGAAGGAACTCGCAAACAGCGCGCGGGAATCCGCAAGGAAATGCCGGAATGAGACGGGAGCATCGCCGTCGCCGGATGCGTCCGCCGCAGCGAAGGGATCGAAGGACGCCCGCCATCCGAGCGCGAGCGCGAGCAGCCCCGGGACCGCCAGGACGAGCGCGACCAGCGACCAGTCGAACCAGATGAGCAGTCCGGCGGTCGTGAGCGGCCCGAGCGCGATTCCGACGTTGCCGGCGATGCCGTGGTAGGCAAAGACCGTCCCCCGATTCCGGACGCCGGTCGAGATCAGCGCGAGGCCCGCTGGATGGTACATGCTCGCCGCGACACCCCACAACACAAGTCCGGCGGCCAGCATGACGATGCCGTTCGCCGCGGCGACGACGAGGAAGGCCAGGCTCATCCCCCCGAGACAGACGAGGATCACGCGACGGGACCCGAACCGATCGGTGAGGATGCCGGCCGGCAGCGCTCCGAGCCCGAAGGGCGCATACCCCAGCGCCACCACCACCCCGATCAGCGCGAGCGAGACCTCGAACTCGACGATCCAGACCACCAGCAGGATGGGGATCGCGGTCTCGAACCAGTGGACCAGGCCGTGTCCGGCCATCGTGAACGACGCGATGGCGCGGTCGTTGCCGTGCACGTG
Source organism: uncultured Salinarchaeum sp. (assembly GCA_964489365.1). Lineage (GTDB taxonomy): Archaea > Halobacteriota > Halobacteria > Halobacteriales > SKNY01 > SKNY01. Next base: position 3,003 of record CAZAYR010000132.1, on the reverse strand, counting down.
CGCACCTTCGCGGCGTGATATTTGAATGGCGGCCTTCCGACCCGGTCCTTTTTCGCGCCGCCCCCTGAACGTCCTGCGATGACGCTGGATCCGGTGCACGTCGACGGCATCGCGTCGCTCGCCGGCCAGCTCGATAGCACCGCGGACGACGACGAACACGACCGGCTCGCCGACCGGGTCTGGGCGGAGTTTTTGGATCCGCTCCAGGCCGACGGGTCGGTCGTCCTCGAGCCCATCGACGCGCTGCACCGGCGGCGCGTCGAAATCGAGGCCATCGCCCTGCTCGATCCCCCGTACCCAACGAGCCACGGCCTCGACGCGGGCACGCTGAATCCGACGACCTACCGCAACGGCGCCGTGGTCGATCTCGCGCACGCGGCCATGGCCCGCGAACCCTCGGATCACGACCTTCACCGTGCACGCTCGATCGTCGCCGCGAACCACTTCAGCAACGGGGCGCAAACGGCCACCGACTGGGAGACCTTCGACGAGGAGTACTGTCGTCAGCGGTGGATCGCGGCGCCGCGCGTCGACCGGTTCGCCGAGGCCGTGGTCCACTCGCTGGCCCTCTACCGTGCCGAAAGCGCCCACGCGCTCGAGTACTTCTCCGAGGTCGAGGATCTCCTCCTGCTGGACGGGCCGATCTATCCCAAGGATCTCCTCCGGTGGCAGGACCGCCACCGGGAGCTCCGCGACCGCCTCGTCTCCGAGCGGCTCCCCCGAGAGATCGTGACCGCCTACCTGGACCTGGTCGAGCGCGCCCGGACGGCAGACCGTCCGGTGGTGGGCTTCGTGAAGAATCCCTCCAGCAACCGCCTCACCCGCACGTTGCGCACGGCCGGGTTGCCGGCCCCCTGGTTCAACGATTCCGCGCTGTTCCGCCGGATCCTCGCGCCGGACGCCGGGCGGGAAGGCTCGGCCGAATCGCTCCGGTACACGAACTGGTTTCACTCCCGGGCAGGGACCGACGGGACCTTCGCGACGGACGGGGGCATTCTCGATCTCGACGTCCCCGCAGGGGCGGGCGTGACCTTCATGGCGGTCCTCGATCCACGGGACGGCACCGTCTACCGGGTCGAGGCCCCGGCGGGGGTGACTGAGGATGCCGACCGTCGCGAGCGGATCACCACGATGGTCCTGCGCGGGGTTTCCGCCGAACGCGGGCCGCCGCGGGCGATCGCAAAGGCGGACGCGCTCGCACGGATCGGTCGGGCCGAGCGGCGATCGCTGCGGGAGGTCGTCGCCGACCGGTGGGACACCGAGGTCGATCGCACCTACGACGATCGCCGGTGGGGCACCGAGTGAGTGGAGCTTCCGTGGTTGTCGCGTTGCGAGGCATCGCTCCCTCCGGAGGGACGCGTTATTTGGGCGACCTGTCCCGATCAAGCATCCGAATGGGCCTGGTACACTGGCAATGGAGTATCCAATGCCTCCCGGCGGATGTTCTCGAGGAACTTCCGAATGCGATCGACGAGCTGCGACCTCGTAGAAAATTCGCGCGACGCGATGCCGTACGTTGTCCCGATCTCGCCTATGGTGGCGCTGGAGAATTCATCCTGAACGAAAAGCGATAGGCGGCGACGGGGTTTCCGCGGGTGAGTCTTCGAGTCTTGCCGGAGGTTGAACTCGCTGAGAATCGTCCCCACTTCAGCCCCGGGTCCGGTGGTGAGCCCACCCACGGTGAAGATAAATACCACCGCGTCACTCACGCCGGCGAATGCTATTGATTGATCGAGTACGGACATTCCGCTATCTTCACCCGCCTCCTTTACGGTGGGAATTGTCACGATGTCCGTCGCGAGGAACGCACGCACCCCGAGCTCGGCGCGTAATTGCTCGCAGAGATCGCTCAGGGCTGCCTCGTAGGTCTCTCGACCGATCTTCTCCGCGTGCCGTTCGGGGTTGAACAGCGGATCATCGAGGTATCGCTGGTCCGGATCCGGAAGCGCATAGCTCGCGTCGAAGGCCGTGTACGGGCCCATGACGTAGACAAAAAACGGGTGATCGAGGGGTGATATGACCGGCACCGGTGCACACTCGGCCACGTGATCAAGGACCGACTTACCGGCATACTCGAACGCTTCCCGACGTCCCTCCATTCTCGGGGTAAGAGCGTCTTCGAAGCGATCACATATAATTGTAATGCAGGTAAGTTATCTACCGTTAACTCTTTGTGCTGGAATGCTAACCTGCGAATGTCATGTGGCCCACGGAACAACTCCAGGCGTACCTGGACGACGGCCGCGCGGACACCTTCGTGAACGAGCTCCTCTTCGAGCACTCGTTCGACACACTCGATACCCACATCCAGCGCAAACGGGCCGTCGCCGAGCACGGCCGATATGTCATTCTGTTCTTGATGTACCAGTACGAGGAGTTGTCCCGGAAGCGCTTGAGCACGGAAACGGGGCGGACCAGTAACAAGCTCGAGCAGCCCCTCGGCAAGCTCCTGGAGGCAGACCTCGTCGAACGCATTCCCGGCCCGCCGGACGGTGACAAACGACAGACCTACTACCGGATTACCACGACCGGCCGCCAGGAGATCGAACACGATATCCGGACGATCATGGGCGGTGACGCCGCCACAGACTGGTTCTCCAGCCTCGAGGATCCAGCTGTCGGGGGCGACCAAGATGGCGAGAGAATTCCGACGTACGACACTGTCGACCTCGCTGACTCCGGAGAGCTCCATCGCCAACGGTCCCGTCTTCGCGATCAATCCCGGGGCGTGGCGAATGCGCGAGGGGGGTGACCAATGACGGACCGCATCGGGATCGTGTTCGATTTCGATGATACCCTCGCTCCGGATTCGACGACATATCTGCTCGAACACCATGATGTCGATCCGGACACGTTCTGGAGTGAACGATTCCCAGAAAGGGTCCGGCAGGGGTACGATCCCACCCTGGCCTATCTCACCCTCCTCCGGGAGGCGTTCGAGAAGAGAAGCAGTGGGTTGACCACTGCCGACATCGATGCGGTGACGGCCGAACTCCGGCGCTG
>CAZAYR010000131.1:836-6866 GCA_964489365.1 uncultured Salinarchaeum sp. | reverse complement strand
TCAAGGCCTGGACCGCCGACGAGCCCTTCGACTGGGACGGGGAGTACTTCCAGTACGAGAACGTCTACATCTGGCCGCGTCCGTACCAACAGCCTCATCCACAACTCTGGATGCCCGCCGAGAGCGAAGAGTCGCTACACTACGTCGCCGAACGCGAGATTCCGATGGGGACCTCGGTGACCTTCGAGGACGAGCCGGGCGAGAGCTTCCGGAAGTATCGCCAGTACGCCGAGGAGGACTACGGCTGGACCCCGAGCGATGAGCACTTCACGGTGGGTGCGTGGGTCTACCTGGCCGAGTCGACCGAGCAGGCCTACGCGGAGGCCAAACAGCACATGGAGTTCTTCAACCGCCGCCTGTTCGCCGGCGTCCATCTCGGCGTCGCGGCCCGCATGCAGGGCGACGAGATCTACGATCCCGACAAGCACGACGAATACCTCGAGGACCTCCATCCCCACGGCAAGGAAACGATCAACTGGACCTTCGAGGACCGCGTCGACGACGTCCACATCCTTGTGGGCGAACCCGCGGAGGTCGTCGAGCAGATCGAGTACTTCTACGATGTCATGGGCGGGTTCGGGCGGATGTCGACGCACTTCGGCTACGGCGATATGCCCGCGGATCGCGCGCGCCGGAACCTCGAGCTGTACGCCGACGAGGTCAAACCAGAGGTCGAGGGGCTCGGGGATCTCGAACCGTAGGCCCCCTCACGTCATCGGTCGCGGGAGACGGGCTCCTCGCTCGCCTCGATCCGATCGAGCAACGATGCTCGCGCGGATTCGAGCTCGTCCCCATCGGGCGCCGTGAGCTTGAGCCGGTTGTGCCCGGCATCGTGATCGGGGTAACACCCCACCGAGACGTCGTACTCGTCGGCGACCGTCTCGAGGGCCTCGATGATGTTCGCCTCGGGTTCGAGCGTGAACAGGTACGCCGAATCGAGCGCCCCGTTGAACTCCGGGGTGACGTTGTCGAACATCGCTTTCATCTCGTCGGGGATCCCCGGCAACACGTAGACGTTCTCGACCACGCACCCCGGGGCTAGCCCTTCCTCGTTCAGCAACGGACGCCCGCCCTCGGGGATCGCCGCCTCGTCGGCGACGTCGATGTCGATGTCGAGCTCCGGGACGCGTTCCTCGAGTTCCGCGATGCGGGACTCGACGGCCGTGCGTGTGAGCTCCGTGGGCGCCAGCGATCGGTCGAAGGCCGACGCGACCGCATCCATCGTGACGTCGTCGGGGGTCCCGCCGATGCCGCCGGTGACGATGACCCGGTCGAAGTCCTCGCTATAGCGATCGACGTGTGCGCCGATCACGTCCTCCTCGTCGGGAATCGTGACGATCCGGGCCACCCGCGCGCCCCGCTCGGCGAGCCGGTCGGCCAACCAGTTCGCGTTCGTGTTGACGATATCCCCCGAGAGGACCTCGTCGCCGACCGTGATCAGAGCGACGTCCATCGGGGAAAGATTGTGGCTCCCGACAATAGGTATTGCCCCGGCGGGCTCGCTACCGATCCCGGTAGGCACCGGGACCGTAGTTCATCGAGAGCTTCGTCAGCTCCTCGCCGGCCAGCACGTGATCGAACAGGTGCTCGTCGAGCTTTTCCGGCGTCCAGCCGCCTTCCCGGAACCCGCGTTTCGTGAAGTCGGGCTCGTCGATCATCCCCACGAGGCCCCCGGCTGCGCGCAAGGTACAGCCCGTCACGTCCTCGAAATGGTCGCTCATCATGAAGATGACCATCGGCGAGACCATGTGGGGCGACTGGTGGGTGAACAGGTCGAACCCGCCCCCCTCGTCATCCCGCGAGGTGTCCGCGCTCGGTGAGAGCGCGTTGACGCGGATGTTGTGCTCGTAGAGCTCCATGGCGGCCGTCCGCATGAGGCCGAGGATGCCGGACTTCGCCGCGGCATAGTGGGCGAACTGGGCGGCACCCTGGATCGAGATGCTCGTGATGCCCACGAAGGAACGCTGGCCGTCGTCGAACCCGTCCTCGCCGGCCTCGTCGACCCAGTGCTTGGACGCCTGATGCAGCATCGAGTAGTGGCCCTTGAGGTGCACCCGGGTCATGCGATCCCACACGTCCTCGGACATTTCGTGGATGGGCACGCGGGGGCGCAACAGCCCGGCGAAATTGATGACCCCGTCGAGGCGGCCGAACTCGTCGTAGGTATCCTGGATGAGCGTTTCCGTGTAATCCAGATCGGCGACGTCGCCGAAATGGGCCATGCCGCGTCCGCCGTTGTCCTCGATCTCGTCGACCGTATTCTGGGCCGCCTCCGGGCTCTCGCCCTCGCCCGATCGGGACGTGCCGAGGTCATTGACGACGACCGTGGCACCCTCCTCGGCCATATCGAGGGCCGCCGCTTCGCCGAGTCCGTTCCCGCCACCGGTGACGATCACCACCTTGTCCGATAACATTGCCATCCGCATCACCACCGTGACCTGAGATAAGTGTGGGGGGATCGGCTGCGCGTGCTCGGATCCCACCGCCGCCAAAGGCAGGTTTAAGCCCTGGCGTGGATTCGGACGAGTCATGCGAGCTGCAATGTTTTACGGGCCGGAAGATATGCGCATCGAGGCGATCGAAGAACCGTCCCCGGCGCCGGGCGAACTCAAACTGGAGGTCGCGGCCTGTGGGATCTGTGGATCGGATCTGCACTTCTACGAGGAGGGCGTCTCGTACGGTGACCTCCCGGTGACGCTTGGCCATGAGGTCAGCGGAACCGTCGTGGAGACGGGCGAGGGGGTCGAACTCGAGGTCGGGACCGAGGTCGTCCTCAGCCCCCACACCCCGTGCATGGAGTGTCCGTACTGCGAGCAAGCCTTGTACAACCTCTGCCGGGATCTCCGGGGGACGTCCGCACGACCCGGCGGCTACGCGGAGTACGTCGTGGAATCGGCCGACAACGCGATCCCGCTCCCGGACGGGGTCGATGTCGAAGATGCCGCGATCGCCCAACCGGTCGCGGTCGGGATGCACGCCGTCCGGATCTCCCCGCTCGGGATCGGTGACAGCGCGTTCATCGCCGGGGCGGGGCCGATCGGCCTCGGCGCCCTCTCGTTTGCCGCCTCGTCGGGCGCGGCGCCGATTTTCGTCTCGGAGCCGCAGGACTTCCGCCGGGAGGCCGCGGCGGATTTCGGCGCGGATGTGCTGATCGATCCCACCGCGGCGGATCCGGTCGAGCGGGTCCGTGCGGAGACCGATGTCGGCGTCGACGTTGCCATCGAGGCGGTCGGGCACCAGGATTCGCTCCTGCAGTGTATCGAAGCGACCCGCAGCGCGGGACAGACGACGATCATCGGGGTCTTCGGCGATGACGTGGAAGTCAATCCCAGCCTCCTGGTCGGCTCCCAGCGGAACGTGCAGGGATCGTGCTCCCATCAACTGGGTCCGGAAGTCTTCAAGGAGTACACCGCCGTACTGCGCCAGATCAACGCCGATAACTTCGACATCGACCAGTACGTGACCTCACGCATTGGGCTGGAGGGGATCGTCGCGGATGGCTTCGAAGGGCTCCTCGACGAGGACCTCCAGGAGCGGAAGATCCTGGTCTGTCCCTGATGTAGGAAGGCGACTGCCTGCGGCGCAGCGGCCAACAGCATCCCCGAGCGGCCGCGCTCCGGTTTGGAACGCCGGGAGCGGATCGCCTACGTGTCGCCCCCGACCGTAACCCGCGGGTCCAGGATACCGTAAAGGATGTCGACGAGGAAGTTGCCGATGATAATCATCGCCGCGATCACGGGAAACAGCACCTGGATGACCGGGAAGTCACGGACGAGCGTGGCCTCGACGATCAGCAGACCCATTCCCGGCCAGTTGAAGATCAGCTCGACCAGGACGGACCCGCTGATGACGGACGCGAACTGCACCGGGAGCGTCGTGACGACCGGGAGGGACGCATGGCGGGTCAATCGGAGCAGCCGGACCCGTCGCGGGATGCCCTTGATCTTGTGATAGTACATGAAGTCCTGGCCGCTCACCTCGACGATGCTCGAGCGCATCACGAGCGTGGGATAGTAGATCCCCGTCAGGGTGAGCGTCAGGAAGGGCAGCGTGAAGTGCCACAGGAAGTCCGTGGTCAGGTAGATCGACCACACGTCCCCGCTCGCGTACGTCTCCGCACTGACGAGGCCGCCTGGCGGGAAGACGTTGAAGAATCCGCCCGCGAACAGGGTCAGCAGGACGATCCCCATGAAGAAGTTGGGGATCGTGCCGAACATCGTCGGGACGATGATCCCCCAGCGCTCGAGACGCGTACCGATCCGGGTCCCGATCAACGAGCCGAGGCCGGAGCCCACGATGAAGTTGACCGCCAGTGCGGGCAACAGGAGCACGAGCGAGTTGATCAACCGCGGCCTGATGACGTCATAAACCGGCACCCGGTACTGGTGGGAGATACCCGCGTCGCCCCGGGCGAGATTGGCCATGAAGTCGAAGTACTGCATGTAGAGGGGTTTGTCCAGCCCCCACATCTCCCGGACCCGTTCGATCTGGTCCTCGGTCGCGCCGCCCGTCGTCAGGTAGGTAATCATGTCGCCCGGCATCATCCTGAGGAAGAAGAAGATGATCGTGATCGAGAGGAAGATCAGGAACGCGGTCAGGACGGTCCGCTGGACGAGGTACTTGAAGTTCATTCGTCGATCCCCCCGTCGGTCGAGACCTCGGCGCCGCCGGGGCCGGATTCGCCGGCCACGTCGACCTCCCGTTCGTGGTCATAGTGGAGGTGGCACTTCGTCTCGTGGGTCTCGCTCGTGGGGTAGAGCACGGGGTCCACGTCACAGATGTCCATGCGATCGGGACATCGGTCCGCGAAATTACATCCTGCCGGGAGGTCGACGGGGTCGGGTGGATTCCCCGGGACGCTCGAGCGTTTCCGATCCAGATGGGGATCGGGAATCGGGATGGCCTGGAGGAGTTCGCGCGTATAGGGGTGCTCCGGATCCTCTAGCAGTTCCCGGGTCGGCCCCCGCTCGACGATGTTGCCGAGGTACATGACGTTGATGCTCTGACAGACGTACGAGACCGTCGAGAGGTCGTGGGAGATGTAGATTACCGAGAGGTCCTCCTCGGCGGCCAGATCCCGGAGCAGCCGGAGGATCTCCGTCTGGGTCGAGACGTCGAGCATCGAGACCGGCTCGTCGGCCAGGATGACGTCGGGGTCGAGGATCAGCTCCTTGGCGATCGACACGCGTTGCTTTTCGCCGCCGGAGAGCTGGCTTTCGTACGTGTCGATATACTGTTCGGGCGGGGTGAGGTTTACCCGTTCGAGGACGTCGTACAGCCGAGATTCGTCCACCTCGGCATCGTGTACCTTGAGTGGCTCCTCCAGCGTGCGGCGGACGGTGAACTTCGGGTTCATCGCCTCGTAGGGGTTCTGGAAGATGATCCGCACCCGCCGGCGGTACTCGTGCCAGTCGCGCTTGCTGAACGCCGAGGTCGGCCGCCCGTCGAAGTAGATCTCGCCGGCCGTCGGCTCGTAGAGGCCGATCAAGGTCTCGAGGAGCGTGGTTTTCCCACAGCCACTCTCGCCGATGATGCCGGTGATGTCGTCGGGATAGACCGTCAGGTCGACCCCGTCGACGGCCTTGATCGGGTTCGCGGGGCCGCCCCGCAACCGGTTCCGGAGGACCTCCAGCGGGGTGGTCTCCTGGCTGTAGTGTTTCTCCAAATCCTCCGTCCGGAGGATGGGTTCAGCTCCGCCCATCCGCCACCTCCGGGTTGGGGGGCTCCTCGTCCGTGAGGACGTCCATCTCCTCGCTCCGGATACACGAATTTAGATGCGAGGCGTCCCCGTCGGTCGGCTCGAGCGGGGGATTTCCGTGCCGGCATTCCCGGATCGCCCACGGACATCGGTCCGCGAACGAACATTCGGCCACGTCACCCGTGAGGACCGGCGGGTCCCCTTCGATGGTCGTCAGTTCCTGGTCGGGGTAGCGAACGTCCGGGAACGTGCGTTGCAGGAGGATCGAGTAGGGGTGCTTGGGGTTGTCGAACAGGTCGACCGTCGACCCGGTCTCGGCCACTTGGCCCCCG
>CAZAYR010000131.1:0-826 GCA_964489365.1 uncultured Salinarchaeum sp. | reverse complement strand
TCACGGTGATGGCGTCGCACTCCTCGAAGACCAGCGAGATATCGTGGGTGATCAACAGCATGGCGACGTCGGTGTCCTCCTTGATGTTCTGGAGGTGGGCCATGATCTGATCCTGCATGATGACATCGAGCGCCGTCGTCGGTTCGTCGGCGATGATGAGATCGGGTTCGAGCAGGAGCGCCAGCGCGATGACCACGCGCTGTTGCATCCCGCCGGAGAACTGGTGGGGGTAATCGTCCATCCGGTCGGCGGGAAGCCCCACGATATCGAACAGTTCCGCGAGCCGGTCGAGCGTCTCCTCGCGGGACCAGTCCGTGTGGTACTTCCCGAGGTCGAGGGCCTGCTTGTCGATACGCATGACGGGATCGAGGGCGTTCATCGACGACTGGGGGATCTTGGAGATGCGCTTCCAGCGGACCCGGTCGCTGAACTCCTTATCCGAGAGACCCTGGATCTCCTCGCCGCGCAGTTTGATGGTGCCGTTCGTGACTTCGCCGTTGGCGTCCAGTCCGCCGACGATGGATTTCGCGATCGTGCTCTTCCCGCAGCCGCTCTCGCCGACCAGGCCGTGATACTGGCCTTCTTCGACGGCGAAGGACGCGTTGTTGACCGCGGCGACATCGCCGTCGTCGGTCCGATAGCGGATGTCCAGGTCTTCGATCTCGAGGACGGGTTCGGTCATAGGGCCTCCCGGGCGGTCTTGTCTTCCTGCATGCGCTCGTACTCACGCCCGATCAGGTACGTCGCGAGGATCGTCCAGGAGATCATCATACCCGGCGGGAACGACCACCACCACGCCTCGAGGAGCTTCCCCGAGTCGTAGGCG
>CAZAYR010000130.1:0-7246 GCA_964489365.1 uncultured Salinarchaeum sp. | reverse complement strand
GAGCGCCATGAACGACCGCGACGGCGCACCCTCCATCAGATACGCGCCGAGCGTGAACGGGCCGCCGGCGAAGCCGATCACGGCCGCGCGGTCGCCGAGCCGGTCCGTGAGCCGCGCGAGCAGCTCCCCGACGTAGCCGAGGGAGGTGTCGATCGGGTCGGGGGTCGGCAGATCGTCAGCACCCGTGATCTCCCGGTCGATCACGGGCCCGACGCCGGACTCGAGATGGTAGGGCACGCCCAGGGGCTCGAGCGCGGTGAGGATGTCCGAGTACATCACCACGCCGTCCGGCCGATACCGTTCCCACGGTTGGAGGCTGATCTCCTCGGCGATCGACGGCGTCGAGATCGCCTCGGCGAACGCCACCCCCTCCCGCCGGTCGCGATACTCCGGGAGGTATCGCCCCGCCTGTCGCATCAGCCACGCCGGGGGCCGGTCGGGCACCTCCCCACGGGCCGCCGCGAGAAACCGCGCGCGGCCTGACATCTCCGCCATCGTCGGCCCTACCGCGGCACGACCAAGAGTCGTTTCGGTTCCCGTGGGCTCAACGCTTATTGGGCTTCCTCCCGTTACTCGGATCCTCATGAGCCAGTCCGAGCAGTCACGGCACTTCGATCGCCCGTCGACGGGTCGGGCGGCGATCGGCGGGGGGATCGGCGGGCTCGCGGGGACGCTGCTCTTCGGGCTACTCCTCTGGGCCGTTTCCCCGGACGTGCTTTCCGAGTCCATTCCCGCCTTTTACGGGCTCGGCGCCTCCGCGGTCGTCGGATGGGGGTTGCACCTCCTCCACGGCCTCGTATTGGGGGGCCTCTTCGGCGTGATCGCCGCCCGTCCGCTCGTGTTCGACACGGTGACCGGCCCCGTCGCGACGGACATCCTCGCGGCCCTGTCGGCATCGACGCGCTTTGCGCTGCTCGGGCTCGTCTACGGCATCGCGATCTGGACGTTGTTGCCCTTCGTGGGGCTGACCTTGCTGGGGACCCTCGCCGGCCTCGACGCCGCCGGCTTCTCCCATCTCGCCGCCGAGATGGTGCTCGGCCACGTCCTGTTCGGCGTGATCGTGGGGATGACCTTCTCGATGGTCGTCGACGAGCGCCCGGCGTGAGGCATGTGGCGGCGGACGACGACCGATAGACCTAACCAGGGGGATGCAGGACACCATGGGTATGCCCATCACGCCCCACGGCGCCCGCCCGGTCTCCGAGCGTCCCTTTTCCCGCGCCTTCGACCGATAACGTCGTTCGTAGAAACCGATGAGGGAGACGATCCGCGCGGTCGTCGTCGCCGGGTTGGCCGTCCTCGCGCTCGCGGCCGCGGCCGCGACGCTCGATACCGCCGTCGTGCCGGAGTCCTCGAACGGCGAGGGGTCGGGCGGGACGCCGGGCGCCATCCCGCCACCCGAGTCCGGGCCGAGCCCCGGCCAGTCGCTGCCGATCCCGACGGATATCCTCGCGATGGTGCTCGTGATCGTGGTCGCGATCGTGATCGTGCTCGCGATCGTCCAGTGGCGGGACACGATCCCGTTCGTCCTCGCCGGCACCATCCTGGTCGTCCTGTTCTTCCTGGTGATGTACGTCCTGCTGTATTTCTACGACGGGCCGGGCCTCGAGGGTGCCCCCGGGGGATTTAACGGATCTATGTTCGGGACCCCGGGCGAGGGGGGCGAGGAGTCCGTGGACACGCCGGAGACGTCGCTTCCCCCCATTGCGATCTTCCTCGTCGCGGGCCTCGCGATCGTGGGGATCGTCGCGGCCCTCGTGAGCGTTCGCTCCTCGGAGCAGGCCGCGACGAGCGAGGAGGACGAATCGGACGAGGGGCCCCGTGCCGCCGCCCTCGGGCGCGCCGCTGGACGGGCGGCCGATCGACTGGAGGAGGAAGCCGGCGCCGCGAACGAGGTCTACCGGGCATGGCGCGAGATGACCACGCTCCTCGACGTCGAGCACCCCGACACCAGCACCCCGGGGGAGTTCGCCCGGGCCGCGACCAGGGCCGGCCTCGGTCGTGAGGACGTGGCCGAGCTCACCCGGCTCTTCGAGGACGTTCGCTATGGGGATACCAAACCCTCCGAGGAGCTCGAGGCGCGATCGATCGAGCTCTTCCGTCGGATCGAAGACCGGTACGCCGAGGCGGATGAGCCATGAATTTGCGCCGGGTCGCGCTCGCGACGGGCGTCCTCGCGCTCGCGGCGAGCGGGCTCGCGATGGTCGCCCCCGCCGTGGTCCCCTTGACTCCGGGGAGGAGCCTCGTCACGGGGATCGGCCTCATCGCGCTGCTGGAGTCGGCGCGGCTGGCGCGCACACGGCGGCGAGCCGGCCTGGAGGAGGCCGAGACGCCCGATCCGGAGGTCGCCTTTGAGACGCCGGCGCCCGGCCACGACCTCCAGACGACCATCCGGCAGTTCCTCTCCACGGGGCTGGATTATTATCCCCAGAACCGGATCCGAACGGGGTTGCAGACGGCCGCCGTCGAAGTCCTCAACCAGTACGCCGGGTACTCGGAGGAGGCCGCCGAGGAGGCGGTCCGCACCGGGGAGTGGACCGAGAACGACCGGGCGGCTGCCTTCCTCGGCGACGATGTCGAAGCCCGCCAGCCCGTCCATCGGCGGCTTGCCGCCGTCGTCCGTGGGGAAGGCGGCTTTGCGGGGGGCGTGCGTCACGCGATCGACGCCATCGGCGCGGTCGCGGGCTTCGAGTACGACGGCCCCGCTGATGCGGTCGAGGCCGACGGGCTCCCGACCGAAGCGTTCTCGACGAACGCCGAGGACTCGCGCGAGGGGGATAGCCTGATCCGGCGGGAACGCTACCCGACCGGTCACTGGCGCGGGGTGAGTGCGGTGGCGCTGATCGCCGTCGGGGCCGGGCTGGTGTTCGAGGAGGCCGCAGTCCTGCTCGCCGGCGTCGTCGGCATCGGCTACGCGGCCTACGGCCAGACCGCGCTCTTTCCACCGGGCGAGATCGAGATCGAACGGTCGGTCGAACCGGCCGATCCCGAGCCGGAGGAGGACGTCGAGGTGACCGTCACGGTCCGGAACGCGAGCGGCCATTTCCTGCCGGACGTGCGCGTCGTCGACGGCGTGCCCGAGGCGCTGGGGGTCATCGAGGGCTCGCCCCGGCTGGGGACCGCCCTCCGGGCCGGCGGTACGGACGCGTTCTCGTACACGGTGCGGGCCCGGCGCGGGGCACATCGCTTCCGGCCGACCGAGGTCATCGCGCGGGATCTCTCCGGCGCCCACGAGGAGGTTCGATCCGTGCACGCCCCCGGCACCATCCGGTGTGTGCCGCCGCTGTTCGCGCTCACCGAATCCGTGCCACTTCGGGAGCAGGCCCTCCAGTACGTCGGGCAGGTCGAGACCAACGTGGCGGGCGAGGGCCTCGAGTTCTATGCGACCCGCGAGTACCGACAGGGCGACACGCTCAGCCGGATCGACTGGAACCGACACGCCCGGACCGGCGAGCTGACGACCGTGGAGTTCCGCCAGGAGCGGGCCGCGGAGGTGATGGTCGTCGTGGATGCCCGCCCGACCACGTACGTCGCCCCCGAGCCGGAACCGCCACACGTCGTCGATCGGGCCGTCGAGGCGGCCGGCCGCATCTATACCCGGCTCTCGGAGGACGGCGATCGCGTCGGCCTCGCCGCGCTTGGCCCCGAACCCTGCTGGCAGGAGACCGGCAACGGCGTCGACCACCGGAACACGGTCCGACAGCTGCTGGGGACACATCCCGCGCTGGGCCCGCTGCCGGTCGACCGACGGATGGTGGTCTTCCAGTGGGAACACCAGTTCCGCAAGCGTCTCTCGAGCGGGACCCAGGTGATCCTGATCTCGCCGCTGACCGACGAGTACGTGGCCCGCGTGGCCAGACGGATCGACGAGTACGGCTATCCCGTGACGGTCCTCGCGCCGGATCCGACGGCGGGCCGGACCGCGAGCGAGCGGCTCGCCCGGGTCGCCCGTGCGTTGAACATCTCGAAGCTCCGCCAGGGGGACATCCCGGTGGTGGCGTGGCCGTGGGAGGACGCGGTCGACGCGGCGATCGCCCGCCACCAGGAGGTGCGGTGATGGAGCCGGTCTCGCGCCGTCCACGGTTGCTGAGCGCTTCCGTTGCCGTCCTGGCCGGGCTGGTGACGGTCGGGGCCGCGGGATTTTACTCCTGGAACGCGATCGCGCTTGGCGCCGTCGGGGTGTTCCTCCTGGCCGCCGGGCTGGCCACCGCCCGGAACGGGATCGTGACGGGAGGCGCGGCCGCGCTGGTGGTCTCAGCGTTCCTCGCGGGCCTGGCGGGGGCGCCGCCGGTGCCGTTGCTCCTCGCGGCGATCGCGGCCATCCTCGCGGGGGATCTCGGGAACACGGCGATCGGGCTGGGCGCGCAGCTGGGCACCGACGCGCGAACCTACCGCCTCGAGGCGACCCATATGGGCGCGAGCGGGTTCGTCGGCGTATTGACCGGCGGGCTCGGGTACGGCCTGTTCCAGGTCGGGGCGGGGGGACAGCCGATCGTCGCGCTCGTGTTCCTGGTCGTGGCGGCCGTGTTGCTGGTCGAGGCGATCGGCTAATCGACCGTCGGGACCGGGACGTCCTCGAGAATGTCGTCAATGATCGAGACTTTCGCGATGTCGTTGACCCGTGCGTCGGCGGTGAGCACCAACCGGTGGGCCAGGACCGGCCGGACGATCGTCTTGACGTGATCGGGCGTCACGTAATCCCGCCCGGCGATCACGGCCCGCGCCCGGGCGTTCTCGAAGAGACGCTGGGTCCCCCGCGGGGAGGCCCCGATCGAGACTCGGGGATCTTCGCGGGTGGCCCGGCTGATCTGCAGGATGTAATCGATCACGTCCTCGTCCACCCGAACGGTCTCGGGGACGCCCTGGAGCTCGCGGACCTCGTCCGGCGTGACCGCCGTCTCGACGCTGGGGCTCCGCGCTTCCCGGTTGGCGCGGCGGGCGAGCAGTTCGGCTTCGCCCTCGTAGTCCGGATACCCCATGCTCGTCTTGACCGCGAACCGGTCGACCTGGGCCTCCGGGAGCGCGAAGGTCCCCTCCTGTTCGACGGGGTTCTGGGTGGCGATTACGAAGAACGGCTCGGGCAGCTCGCGGGTTTCCCCCTCCGCCGTGACCTGGCGTTCTTCCATGGCCTCCAGGAGGGCGCTCTGGGTCTTCGGCGGGGCCCGGTTAATCTCGTCGGCCAGGACGACGTTCGCGAAGATCGGCCCTTCGTTGAACTCGAAACTCCGGTCGCGTTCGTTAAAGACGTGCGTGCCCGTGACGTCGGCGGGCAAGAGATCCGGGGTGAACTGGATGCGGGAAAACGAGAGGCCGAGGACGGTCGCGAAGCTCCGGGCCGTCAGGGTCTTTCCGGTCCCGGGGACGTCCTCGAGGAGGACGTGTCCCCGGGCGAGCACGCCGAGCAGGACCTCCTCCAGGAACGATCGGTCGGCAATCACGGCCTTCTCGACTTCAGTTAACACCGCGTCGCATCGGTGACTGGCCTCGGCGATGTCCATTGGTAGGTAGTTGTACTGATCAGCTGCCGTCTAGGTTATATAAGTGGCTTTCTGCGCCCGCCGGAGCGTTCGCATTTAAGGGCGTCGGCCGAGTGGCATCGCGTACAATGGCGGAAGTCGAGCGGCTTGGACCGTACTACTTCCACGAGCGGGGGTTCGACGCCCTCGACGAGCTCGAGGAGTGGTTCGAGTGGGAGATCCCCGAGACGTTCAATATCGCGACACACACGTGCGACCGGTGGGCCGAGCGTACCCCCGACCGGACGGCGCTGTACCGGCTCAACGCGGCCGGCGAGCCAGAAGAATACACGTTCGCCGAACTCCGGGACCACGCAAACCGACTGGCCAACTACCTCGCGGACCAGGGCGTGGGCCGGGGCGACCGGATCGCCATCAACGGCACCCAGGGCATCGAATCGCTGGCCGGCAACCTGGCGGCGTACAAGCTCGGTGCGGTCGCGATCCCGTTGACCGTGCTGTTGGGCACCGACGGGCTGGGCTACCGGCTCAAGGACAGCGAGCCGACGGCGTTTCTCGTCGACGACGATGCGATCGACGCCCTCCGGGCGGTCCGCGGGGACGTCCCCGGGCTCGAGCTCACCGTGACGTACGGCGACTTCGACGAGGACGGGGAGGTCAACTACTGGGACGCGATAGCGGGCGAATCCACCTCCTTCGAGACGGTCGAGACGGCGGCCGACGAGCCCGGCTTCATCGTCTACACGAGCGGGACGACGGGCGAGCCCAAGGGGGTCGTCCACGGTCACCAGCACCTCCTCGGCGAGCTCCCGCAGTATCTGAGCCTGCAGTGTCACCGGACGGGCCCCGACGAGGTGACCCGGACCGTCGCGGAGTGGTCCTGGATCATGTCCCTGCCGGGGATGGTGCTGCCGGCGCTGTTCTACGGCGTGCCCGTCGTCGGCGCGCCGAGCGGCCCCTTCGACGCCGAACAGGAGTTCGAGCTGATCGAACGCTTCGGGATCACCCATTTGAACCTCCCGCCGACGGCCGTCCGGATGATGATGCAGGTCGACGACCCGGCGACGCGCTGGGAGCTCGGGAGCATCCAGTCGTTCTCGACGGGCGGCGAGTCGGCCGACCAGGGCATCATCGACTGGGTCCACGAGACCTTCCCGGACGCGAACTTCCTGGAGGGCTACGGCACCTCGGAAGTCGGCGGGCTGATCTGTGACGACCCGGCGATGGGCTACGACCACCGCCTGGGCTCGTTCGGGATCCCGTCGGCCGGCCACGAGATCGCGGTCCTCGATCGCGAGACCGAGGAGCCCATCGAGGAGCCCGGCGAGATCGGCGAACTGGCGGTCCGGTACGAGGGCGATCCGAGCCTGTTCCTGGAGTATCTCAACAAACCCGGGCGTACCGACGAGACGATCCGGGACGGGTGGGTGTTCACCGACGACCTCGTCAGCCGGGACGAGGACGGCTACGTGAGTTTCCACTCCCGTGCCGACGACCTCATCATCAGGTCGGGGTACCGCATCGCCGCCAAGGAGATCGAGGAGGCACTGTTGACCCACGAGGCGGTGCAGAACGCGGGCGTGATCGGCGTCCCCCACGAGACCCGGGGCGAGGTCCCGAAGGCCTTCGTCGAGGTCGCACAGGGGGCCACGCCGAGCGACGAGCTGGTCGAGACCCTCCAGGACCACGTCAAGGAGCGGTTGGCCAAATACGAGTACCCCCGCGAGATCGAGTACGTCGACGAGCTCCCGAAGACGACGACCGGCAAG
>CAZAYR010000129.1:5422-7273 GCA_964489365.1 uncultured Salinarchaeum sp. | reverse complement strand
CCAACCTCCCGATCGGGAAGGCGTTCTCGGTGATCGACCAGATCATCGCCGAGACGGTCAAGGGGATCAGCGAGACCATCACCCAGCCCTCGCTCATCAACCTGGATTACGCGGACATGACGGCGATCATGGACCAAGGTGGCGTCGCCGTCATGCTCGTCGGCGAGACCCAGGACAAGAACAAGACCGAGGAGGTCGTCAAGGACGCGATGAACCACCCGCTCCTTGACGTCGACTATCGCGGCGCCTCCGGCGGGCTCGTCCACATTACGGGCGGTCCCGACCTCACGCTGAAGGAGGCCGAGGGGATCGCGGACAACATCACCGAGCGCCTCGAGGCGAGCGCCAACGTCATTTGGGGCGCCCGGATTCACGAGGAGTACAAGGGACGCGTTCGCGTCATGGCGATCATGACGGGCGTGCAGAGCGCCCAGGTGCTCGGTCCGAGCACCCAGAAGCAGGCCGAGCGGTCCCGGGCCAGCCTCAACGGCGAGGAGATCCAGGGCTTCGACGATACCGACCTGTCGGGCACGCACGGCTACGCCCAGAGCGACGGCGGCCAGGACGAGGTCGAACAACACCGCGGTCTCGACGTTATCCGCTGACGATCGGCCCTACCGTACTTTCTCTCTATTGTGCGACCGAGAGCCCGTCGAGCAACTGGCACGGTCGACAACGCTCCCCAGCCGTCGGCGTGCCACACTCGGCGCACGGGGATAATGACGTCTCCGGAGGTTCGTCAGCGCGCGCGGCTGCTAGCTCGGCAAGCTCCTGGTAGCCGGACATGATCGAATGCCGCGTGCCCGGGTGGCGGTCCTCAAGCTCGTGGAGCAGTGACTGGATCTCGCCCCGGAAGGCTTCCGAGGCGTGGGGGCACTCGTGCATATGGGCCGGCACGTCCTCGACGTGGACGTACAGCGCGACCTCCCGCTCCGGGACGTCCCGAAGCGGTTTCGCCCGCGGGACGAAGCGTTCCTGGGCACGTCGTTCCGAAAGCGGGGCCAGGCTCGCCTCGTAGTGTTTGGCGATCTGGTCGACGTCGCCCGAGAGGAAGTTCATCATGGCGGTCTGGGCGGCGTCATCGAGATTATGGCCGGTCAGGAGGAGGTCCGCGCCGAGCTCGTCGGCGTACCGGGAGAGGACGTCCCGTCGGAAGACCCCGCAGTACGCACACGGCGCCATGTCGGCCTCCGCATCCCCGGCCACGTCGTCCATCCGGATGCCGTACTCGTCGTCGTAATTGATGACCTCGTGACGCAAGTCCAGCTCGTCGACGAGCGTGCGACACGCGGCCAGGCTTTCGTCGCGATAGCCCTCGATCCCCTCGTGGATCGTCAGCGCGACGAGTTCGACCCGGGGATCGGCCGCGAACGTGTCCACGAGGATCGTCGCCAGGACGGCGCTGTCCTTGCCGCCGGACAGGCCGATGACCCACGTGTCCGGTGATTCCGGGGTCGCCTCGTCCCGGACGAGCTCGTCCTCGCGAATCCGCCGGCGGACCCGTTTCTCGACCGAGCGACGGAGGTGGCACCCACACAGGTGGTTCCCAGCGTATGCCGCGTGGATGACCGCCGGCTCGTCGCATCGGTCACACTGCATGTGGAGCCGGTTGCCGACGCCGGGGTAATACGGTTTCGTCCCGCATCGTCGTCGTTTTGCCGCTCAACCTGAAATGGAACGGTGATGGAGCGCTCGGCGGCCGTCGACCGCGTCCTCGGCCTCCTCGACACGATCGAGGACGAGCCGATGCCCGTGCCGATCACGGAAGTCTGGGTCTTCGGCCAGCTTGCGCTCGGGTTGGACCCGGTCGCCCGGATCGACGTCTACCTCGCCAAGGACATGCTCTTCGCC
>CAZAYR010000129.1:0-5412 GCA_964489365.1 uncultured Salinarchaeum sp. | reverse complement strand
ATCGGCCGGACCGTCAGTGCGACGTGGGCGGACGCGTATCCGGAGTTCGTCCGCGCCAACGACGCGGGGTATGCTGCCCCCGAGCGCTGTCTCGCGGCACACCTCCTCGAGGACGGCGAGCCGATCCACCTCGAAATCTGCAATGCCGGGTTCGAGTCGAACGTCACCCAGCGTCTCGAGGGCGCCAAGGCCCGCGACGCCTACGAATCGATCTTGGACCCCCGCGGGGTCTGCCTCTGGGCCCAGGGCGAGCGCAGCGAGACGCCGCCGGGCAAACTGCGGGGTGGGGAGTACGTCTTTCCGGCGCTGCCCGAAGCCCTCGAAATGCTGGGACTCTCGTCCGAGGAGGCCAAGCGGGCCGCCATGGCCATCGAGTCGTGGCGCGACCAACGCGAGGGGGCGACCGTGCGCGGGGACGTCGTTTAGTCGCGAAGCTCGCGGACGCGTTCGATATTCCAGGCGAAGCCCTTCTCGTCGTCCTTCGGCGTTTCGAGGATGAGCGGGACGTCCGCGAGCGACGGGTGGTTGATGATCGCGTCCATCCCCGTCTCCCCGATTTCCCCCTCGCCGATGTGGGCATGCTCGTCGCTATGCGAGCCGACGGGGTGGCGCGAATCGTTGAGGTGGAGGAACGCGAGGTGCTCGAGACCGACCGTCTCGTCGAAGGATTCCACAGTCTCCGCGACCGCCTCCGGTGAAGTCAGATCGTAGCCCGCCACGAGCGTATGGGCGGTATCCAGACAGACCGCCAGGTCCGCATCCGCCGCCGAAAGGACCGTCGCGAGGTGAGTGAAATCGCCTCCGAGTTTCGAGCCACTCCCTGCGTCGGTCTCGAGGACCAGCGTCACCCCATCCGGGATGTTCAGGTCCTCGATCGCCGAGACGGCATTGGCGAGCCCGGTCTCCTCCCCCGCCCCCGTATGGGCCCCCAGGTGGACGTTCACGTAGGGGACATCGAGCACGGCGGCGGCGTCGAGGTCCGCCTGGAGGTTCGCGAGGGACTTCTCCCGGAGGTCATCCTTCGGAGTCGCCAGATTCACCAGGTAACCGCAGTGGATGACCCACGGGCCCTCGAGTCGCTCGGCGGAGGCCTCCCGGAACGACGCGGCCTCGTCGTCCTCGATGGACGGTTCCTGCCAGACCTGGGGAGACGTCGTAAAGATCTGTCCGCAGTTACCGCCGACATCGACCTGGCGATCGACGGCGTTGTCCACCCCGCCCGCGATCGAGACGTGTGCTCCGACGCGCATACCTCCTCTCGCGGGCAAGCCGCCAATAGGTACTTCGCTTCGATCAGGATGGGCCCCGCCGACCGACCGTGATGGTGACCGCACCACAGCGACACTCGTATACCCGACGCTCCGTCGCGCCCTCCCGGTAGGTCAACCGGAGTTCCTCGTCCGTGAGGGGGCGCTCGCAGCCCCGGCGATCGCATTCGAAATCGAGCAGGTGACGCATCATCGGGACAACGGGTCGCGGGGTGGTAAACTCGCGCCGTGGCGAGGGTGAAAGTGAAACTGCACCGGAATCGTTAAAATGGCGAGCCCTGTATCCCATAGTACCTGAACGTCCGGAGCGGGCGGGAGGCATCGTTCGACGACCATCATGACGCGAGAGCCTTATCACACACTTCGCGCCAACGGCGTCGAGCGGATGCTCCCGGCACGCGGGGCGGGCATGGCACCGAACCGAAACCAAACATGGTAGAAGAATCGAAGAACATCGAACTGACGGACGACATTCTCGAGACGGACGCGAAAGGGGAGCTGATCAAACTCGCCGGTCAGCTCCGCGATCGCCGAAACGAACTGAATCAGATGGCCTCCAAACGGGCCTCCAATCGCGACGAGTTAAACGCCAAGACCAGAGAGAAGGTCAACGAGGCCCAGGAACACCGCGAGAAACGGGACGACCTCAACGAGCGCGTCCAGGAGCACAAGCAGAAACGCAACGAGCTCAACGCGCAGGCCAACGAACTGTTCAACGAGGTCGAGGACCTCAAGGCCGAACTCGAACTCGACGAGGGCAAGGATCTCGAGGAACTCGAAGAGGAGATCGAAGACCTCGAGTTCAAACAGCAGACGGAGGTTCTGGGCGCCGAGGAGGAACGCGAACTGATCGAGCGGATCGAGGAAAAGCGCGATCAGTACCAGGAGCGCAAGGAAAAGCTCGAGCAGAACGACGACCTCGAAGCGCTCGTCGAGGAGGCCGAGGCGGTGCGCGCGGAGGCCTCCGAACACCACGAGAAGGTGACCGAGCTCGCCGAAAAGGCCCAAGAGCATCACAACCAGATGATCGAGGCCTATCGGGAGGCCGACGACATCCGGGACGAGGCCGACGAGATGCACGAGAAGTTCGTGGAGGTCCAGGAGCTGGCCGATCGCCATCACGAGGATTTCGTCCGGGTCCAAAAGCGTCTCCGCGAACTCGACAAGCAGGAGGAAGAGGAACGGCGCTCGGACCGCGAGCGCAAACGCGAGGAGGCCCGCGAGGAGGCCGAGGAGATCTACGAGAAGTTCAAGGAGGGCGAAACCCTCGACACCGAGGATCTGATGAAACTGCAGAAGACCGGTCTCCTGTAGCCCGTCCGGACGGTACGTTTATGCGGATTCCTCGATACAATTGACACGTGGGTACCCTGGTCCTGTGCGTCGACCGGTCCGCCACCGTCGCACGCGCAGCTGGGCTCGACACCCCGGTCATCGGGTGGGAGGCTGTCCGCTCGCTCGTCATCGAAGTCGGCCTCGATGATCCCGAGAACGCGCGGGTGAACAGCCTCCTCGAGGCGCTACGGGTCACGCGCGAGCTGCGCGACGGCGGGGACGACGAGGCCACCGTCGCGGTGATCTCCGGGAGCCCCGAGGGGGTTGTGAACGCGGATCGATCGGTCGCCCGCCAGGTCGAGGAGATCATCGACGCCGAGGCGCCTGACTCGGCGATCGTCGTCGTCGATAGCGCACAGGACGAGCAAGTGGTCCCGATCGTCGAGAGCCGGCTACCCGTCGACGCGGTCGACCGGGTCGTGGTGCGCCAGGCCCGCGATATCGAATCGACCTACTATCTGCTCAAGCAGTTCCTCGCCGACGAGGAACTCCGCCAAACGACCCTTATTCCGATCGGGGTGGCGCTGCTGGCGTTCCCGATCTTGATGACACAGGTGAGCGCCCGCGCCGCCCTGGCGACGATCACGGCCGCGATCGGGGTCTTTCTCCTGTACAAGGGGCTTGGCCTGGACGCCTACGTCGAGGAGGCGCCGGGGTGGATCCGGCGCTCCCTGTACTCGGGACGGGTCTCGATCGTGACGTACGTCGTCGCCGGCGGGCTCGCGGTGATCGGCCTCTTCGCCGGCGTGTTGGGCGTCTCCGGGGCCTCCAGTAGCTCGTTCCTGCTCGGTATGCAGTTCATCTACAACAGCGTCCCGTGGCTGGCGATGGCGGCGCTCGTCGGGAGCATGGGGCGGCTGATCGACGAGGGGATCCGCGGGGGATACGTCCCCGGGGCGTACCTCAATATCCCGTTCGGCGTCCTCGCGGTCGGCATCGTGACGCATGGCTTCGCTGGCTATTTCCTTCAACAGGCGGAGATGATCACGCCGATCGTCGTCCCGGCGATCGAGGCTGGCCCGCTATCGCTGGACGCCATCGAGTTCACGCCGGGCCAGCGTCTCGCGATCTTCGTGTTCCTCGGCCTCCTCATCAGCATTACCGGCGTTCGCGTCGCCACGTACTTCGGCGACCTCGACACCGAGGAGTTCGAGGCGCCCGAATCGATCGATCGGTGAGCGTTTAACGGGCCGCAGGGGAGTGTACACGATGAGCGGGTCGTGGGTGGCACTGCTCTCCGGCGGCAAGGATTCGAGCTGGGCACTCTACCGGGCCCGCGAGCGGGGGCTGGACGTGACGCACGTGCTGGCGGCACAGCCCGCCGATGATTCCTACCTCTTCCACGTGCCCGCGACCGATCTGACCGAGCTGATCGCCGAGTCCGTCGGCCTGTCGTACCGCTCGTTTCCGGTCGCCTCGCCGGCGAGCACCGACGCCGGGGCGGCGGGGGATGCCGAACTCGATACGCTCGCCGAGGCGCTCAAGGCCCTCGAGGGGGAGCTCGATGGCGTTCTCGCGGGCCTCATCAGTGGCGCCGTGGCAAGCGAATTCCAGCACGACCGCCTCGCGCGGCTTTGCGAACAGTTCGGGATCGAGCAGTGCTCGCCGCTCTGGGGTGTGGACCCGGAGCCGGCGCTCCGCCGGATGGTCGATCACGGATTCGAGATCCGCGTGGTCGCCGTGGCCGCGGCCGGGCTCGATGAAACGTGGCTCGGCCGGCGGCTTGACCACGCGGCCATCGACGAACTCGTCGAGCTGGCCGCGCGGCATCGCCTCCACGTGCTCGGCGAGGGCGGCGAATACGAGACGCTCGTCGTCGACGGCCCGCATATGGACCGGCGCCTCGCCTTCGATGCCGATCCCCGCTGGGATGGGCCGCGGGGCCAGCTCGAGATCCGCAACGCCCGGCTCGTCGGGTAGCTAGCCGTCGGTCGAGATCTGGGTGTGCGCGCCGATCAGCGCGCCGTTCAGATCGATGCCCGCGATCTCGGTCTGCTCGTCGATGATACACCGCCGGAGCTCACAGGCATCGATGACCGCGTCGCCGAAAATGACCGACTCCTCGAGATCCGCATTCCGGACGGTCGCGCCGGACATGACGTGGACGTTCCGGCCGATCTCGGAGTTCTCGACGGTCGCGGATGGTTCGACATAGTGATCGCCCCCGAGATGCCAGGCGACGGCTTCGAGGTAACTCTCCGGGGTGCCGATATCGAACCAGGCCCCGTCGAACGAGAACGCGTGGACGGGTTCCCGGGATTGGAGCCAGGCGAGGAACCACCCGGGTTCGTCCGGATTGTGCTCGCCGGCGAGGTACTCGTGGATCGCGGCGAGGCGGTCGGCGGGGAAGGCATAGCAGGCGATCGAGATCTTCGTCGAGGCCGGGCGGTCGGGCTTTTCCTGGAAGTCCGTCACCCGGTCGCCGTCGAGCTCGACGACGCCGTACTGTTTGGCGCGGTCGATCGACCCGACGTCGT
The DNA here is from genome assembly GCA_964489365.1 of uncultured Salinarchaeum sp. Taxonomy (GTDB): domain Archaea; phylum Halobacteriota; class Halobacteria; order Halobacteriales; family SKNY01; genus SKNY01. The sequence goes on along the minus strand of CAZAYR010000129.1, from coordinate 332 downwards.
AGGCCGCCAGGCACGGCCCGCCCTTTGCCTGGTAGAAATCGATGAAGTCGGCGACCGCGAAGCTAAACAGGTTGTCCCCGGCGATCACGAGGAGGTCGTCGCTCAGGCCCTCGCGCTCGATCAGCTGGCCCAGGGCGCCGACGACGCCGAGCTTCTCGTCCTCCTCGGTCGTGTCCTCGACGGAGAGCCGGGGTTTCTCGTAGCTGGCCGCGTCGAGATGCGCGCGGAAGTCGTCGGCGAAGCGGGCGTTCGTGCTCACGTACACCCGGTCGATGCGATCGTCGCGCTCGAGGGCGGCGAGGACGCGGTCGATGACCGTCTCGTCCCCGATC
>CAZAYR010000128.1:0-7428 GCA_964489365.1 uncultured Salinarchaeum sp. | reverse complement strand
GAGCTCGATAAAGGCCGTAATAAAGTCGATCGGATCCCCCGGAATGAAATGCACCATCCCGAACGTGATGAGGGTGACACCCAACAGTACCGGGATCGTGACGATCAGACGCTTAATGACAAAGTTTCGAAGTGACATTCCGAGGGGAGTTACACCCTAGGCGAGCGGGAACGAGATGAGGTCGAAGCCGACGGCGGGACCGGTGATCACCTCGGGGTCCTCCCCGTCGAAGATTTGGAGATCGAACGGTGCCGCGTTGTCGATCATGTCGAGTTCGCCGCCCAGAATCGCCTCGTGCTGGGACACCTGCTCGGGGACGACCCGCAACGTGACGGTTTCCCACGGCGCTTGGCCGGGATAATCGTCGCCGTCATACCAGTAATCATCGTTGCGCGAAAGCACGACTCGATCTTCGGGGGCCCATTCCTCGAGCTCCCATGGACCCGTGCCTACGGACTCCTCCGCAAACGCGAAGTCGTCTTCCGAGGGACTCTCGCTGATACCCTCCACGCCCGACGGCATGATCGGCACGCTGCCGATATCGTTCAGGAAGGGCGCGTAGGGCGCGTCGGTGTGGAACGTGATCGTCTGGCCGTCGATGTTCATCTCCTCGACGAAGGAGACGGTCGCGTCGTTGGTCGTGCCGGCCATCCGGTTCACCGAGAAGACCACGTCATCCGGGGTGAGCTCGTCACCCGTTTGGAACTGGACGCCTTCTCGAACATCGATGTCCCACGTCGTCTCGTCGACGCGTTCCCAATCCGTGGCGAGGCAGCCCCGCAACTCGGAGAGGTCGAAGGTGAGATCGATCAACCCCTCGTACGACATCGTCCCCAACGCGGAATTCGACGTGGCATCGGTGACGATCGTCGGGTCCGGCGTGCTGGGATTCGCGCCCAGCGAGGCCCTGAACTCGGTCCGATCGAGCCCCTCCGCAGGGGGTGCCATCTGGCCGACAGTGGGGCGATACAGCGCCCAGTACCGGAAGCTTGAGTTCGGATACGGCTGCCAATTCTCGACGACGTCCGGAAGGACGACGTCGATCTGATCGCTCGTCCACATCCACGCGCTCGGAGATTCCTGCACGAGCAACTCCTGCAGCTCCTGATAGATACCGACGCGTGCGTCCTCGTCGAGCTCCTGCTGGCCGTCCTCGATCAGCTGGTCGACTTCTTCGTTTTCGTAGAGGTTCCAGTTGAACCCGTTCGGGACGTGCCGCGAGGAGTGCTGGAGTTGTTCGACGTGGCCGTTGGGGTCCGATCCACCCGTCCAGCCGATCCCGACGACGTCGGTACTCTGGGCCGCCCCCTCCGGATCGAGGAGGAACGGAACGAGCTGATCGAACGGCTGGATATCGAGCTCGGCGTCGAAGTATTCGGTCTCGTCCATGGTCTGCTGGACGACCTCCATCCAGCGTTCCCGCGTCCGGTTGACGTTGGTAATAAAGGACAGCTCGAACGGGGGCTCGATCCCCAACTCGTCGAAGGCCTCGTCGAGGAGTTGCTCGGCCGCCTCGGGGTCCTCGCCCACGTATTCGTCGAGTAGCTGCTGCTCGTGTTCTTCGTCCCAGAAGGCGCCGAGGCCCGGGCTGATCGGTCCGGCGAGGGCGGTGGCGTGCCCGCCGAAGATCTGCTCGATAACCGCCTCCCGCGGGATGAGCCGCGTCATGCCGCGACGGAACTTTGCGTTTTGGAACGGGTTGACGTCTTCCGGCGGCTCGTCGTCGCCGTCATCGCCATCGTCGCCGTCGTCGCCGTCGTCGGACGGCTCGCTGTCGTCACCATCGTCGCCGTCGTCCGAAGGTTCGCTGTCGTCGCCATCGTCAGCTTCGGAGTCGTCACCGTCGTCATCGTCGCCGAGACAGCCGGCCGTCGCGACCGCGCCCGTGGCAGCCATTCCCTGCAGCACTCTGCGTCGGTTGAGTAAACGCTCAATCGCGTCGTTGTTGTCCTGCGACATAGTTTGGGGGCTGCCTGTCCCGGTCCATTCTCCGCTACCGGTGGGACAGACTTATCGAAACGAGATAACCAGCTGCCAATAAGCTTTTCCAAGAGTATATCGCCAATTCGGTCCGTTTCCGGTTGGATGTCGCAAATTATCCGCGACATCCAAGCACAATCCGGCCGCTGGTGAATGCTGGCCCGTCACCGCTCCTCCGGGACGCCGTCCAGAACGTCCACGAGGCTCGGGGGTGACCGGAGGAAACCGTCGATCAGGACATGCAGTCCGGCACCACTGATCACCCCAGCCCGGTGCCACGAGCGAAGGAGGGCCCCGCCGAAGTCGGGCACAGTCCGGACGAGGCTGACGGTCGAACCAGGTTTGTCCTCCCACACGATCGGGACCTCCGTCAGGCGGGCCCCGAGGACATGGGCGATCGACACGAGCTCGATATCCCATCCGAACCCCGGCGTGACGAGATGAGGTTTGACCTCCTGCCACGTGTCCGCCCGGATCGCCTTCGCGCCGCACTGGTAATCGTGGAGTGAGACGGGGAGTATCGCGCCGGCCACGTGGACAAAGAGATCGCCGCTCCGTCGACGCAGCCGGGACTGGTGGGTCCGAACCGTCGCGTCGGGGTGTCGCCGGGATCCGACGCTCAGGTCGGCGTCGCCATCGATCAGGGGGCCAAGCACCGCATCGAGCGAAGCGGGTGGGGTGCTTCCGTCCGCATCAACGAACGCGAGGATGTCGGTGTTCAGCCGTTCGAAGCCGGCGGTGATCGCGGCGCCTTTGCCGCGTCGTTCGTCGGCCGTGTACACCGTCGCGACCGTATCGGCGAGACTTGCCGGGGCCGCCTCCGACGGGCAATCGAGCTCCACATGAATCCGGTCGGGCTCAAGCTCCACCTCGAGTGCCTCGATGTAGGCGGCGATCCGTTCGGGATCGGGATCGAGTGCGGGGATGACGATGCCGACATCCGCGGACATGATTGTCGAGTGGTCACCCCACGACGCTGATAGCATCGGCGTCCGCGCGCTCGGTGTCGAGGAAGTGCGGAATATACCGCTGGGCGTCGAAGATCTCCCGTTCGTCCTCCTGACCCACGATGCACCAGAGCTGGGGCCGGTCGGGGCCATGCCACTCCCCGTTCCGGGTGACCGCGAAGCAGACGTACTTCCGACCCTCGTGCTCGATGACGGCGTCCTTCCGCACGCCCGGATCACCGTGGATCAACAAGCGCTTCATCGCCAGCGGTTTGACCTGGCGGGCACCTAAGCGTGTCGTCCCCGATCAAACGGGTTTTATGCGCCGGTCGTCCTACGCATAGACTAACGAAGGGATCATCCATGCAAATTCCACGCCGATTCAATACCTATTGTCCCCACTGTCAGGCCCACGAGGAACACGAGATCGAACGAGTCCGCCAGGGACAGTCCTCGGGCATGAAAAAGGTCAACGACCGCCAACGCAAACGCCGCGGCTCGGGCATCGGGAACGCCGGCAAGTTCTCGAAGGTGCCGAGCGGGGAGAAGCCGACCAAGAAGACGAACTTCAAGTATCGTTGTACGGAGTGCGGGCGCGCCCACCTTCGGGAAGGGTGGCGGGCCGGACGGATCGAGTTCCAGGAGTGAGGATGCCAGGGAGCTTTCTGCAGGTCCGCTGTCCGGAATGTGAGAACGAACAGGTCGTCTTCGAAAAGGCCTCCTCGCCGGTGGCTTGCGCCGTCTGTGGCCAACAGCTGGTCTCGCCCTCGGGGGGGAAAGCGGAAGTCGCCGGCGAGATCGTCGAGACCGTCCACCACCGATGAAATACAGCGGCTGGCCCGAACAGGGACAACTCGTCGTCGGCAAGGTCGAGAGTATCGAGGACTTCGGGGTGTTTGTCGATCTCGAGGAGTACGAGGAAAAGCAGGGCTTGGTCCACGTCAGCGAGGTCGCAAGCGGGTGGATCAAGAATATCCGCGACCACGTCAGCCCGGGACAAACGGTCGTCTGCAAGGTCCTCGACGTGGACGAGGAAGCCCAGCAGATCGACCTCTCGATCAAGGACGTGAACGACCACCAGCGCCAGGAGGCGATCCAACGCTGGAAGAACGAACAGAAGGCCGACAACTGGATGAGCATCGCGTTCGGCGACGAACAGTCCGCCGACGAGTATCGGCGGATCGCGAACGCGCTGATCGAGGAGTTCGGGGGGCTGTACGATGCGTTCGAACAGGCCGCCGTGCGCGGCCACGAAAGTCTGGACGCCACCGAGCTGTCGGACGCAGAGCGGGAAGCGATCGTCGAGGCGGCACGCGAGAACGTCTCCGTGCCGTTCGTCAACGTGACCGGCTACGTTGAATTGCAGTGTGGCGGCCCCGACGGGATCGACGTGATCAAGGAAGCCCTCCGACAGGCCGAAGGGGACGGGGAGGTGCCCGAGGAAGTGGACCTCTCTGTTCGCTACGTCGGCTCGCCGGAATACCGGATTCGCGTCCAGGCCCCGAACTACAAGGTCGCCGAACGGGAGCTGGAAGCAAGTGCGGAACGGGCCACCTCCCACGTCGAATCCCACGGCGGCGAAGGCGCGTTCCACCGGGAACGCCAGACCGAGGAAGGGTAATCCCGATGCCCGGGACGATTCACGTCTGTCGGGCATGGCGAGCGCGACACGAGCGCCCCAGATACACGCTCGGGGAACGGTGTCCGCGCTGTGACGGCGAAACCCGTCCGGCGGCCCCCGCCCCGTTCAGTCCGGATGACCGTTATGGCGGCTATCGCCGGAAGCGCAAACGGGCCGCCGAGGGATACCCATGGCAGAATTGAGTACCGAGGGCATCGAGGTTGAGCGTCTCGCCGACCCCGAGCTCACCGATCCGGTGCTTATCGAGGGGCTCCCGGGCGTCGGACACGTCGGGAAGCTCGCGATCGAACATCTCCTCGAAGAGGGCGAGGGCACGCGGGTCTGCCGGATGATCTCCGAGCACTTCCCGCCGCTCGTCTCGGTCGATGCCGAATCCACCGCGGCGTTGCCCGCCGTCGAGATCCATCATCTCACCGTCGACGGGAACGACATCCTCGCCGTCGTCGGGGATCACCAGACGGTCACCCCGATGGGCCATTACCGACTCACGACGGCGATTCTGGACGTGGCGGAATCCTTCGACGCCGGACGGGTCTTCCCCCTCGGCGGGATGCCGATCGGCGAGATCACCGAACAACCGTCGGTCGTTGGGGCAGTCTCGCGAACGGAACTCGCGGAACCCATGATCGATCACGGCGTGGAGTTCCGAGAATCCGAACCCACGGGCGGCATCGTGGGCGTGAGCGGACTGTTGCTGGGGCTCGGGGCCGAACGGATGTTCGACGTGTGCTGTCTGATGGGCGAGACGAGCGGGTATCTCGTCGACCCACGGAGCGCACGAGCGGTCCTCGAGGTCCTCGAGGGCGCGATCGGCTTCTCGATCAGCTTCGACCGGCTCGAGTCCCGCGCCGAGGACATGGAACAGATGATCCGGCGGCTCCGCGAAATGCAGGAAGCGGGCGTCCCCGGTGAAGAGGACCTGCGGTATATCGGCTAGTCCGTCCCGTCGGTCACTTCGTACGCGATCCCGGCATCCCGGAGCGCGTCGGTCACCCGGCCGAGTTCGTCGATCGTCGTCACGATGAACACGTCCAATCCCCGCGCCGCCGCGTCGGCTGCCACGGGTCCCGGGGCGAACCACCCGTCGGGGGTAAGCTCCGCAGCCCGGATCGCCACGACGGCTTCGACGCCCGTGGCGACCATCAGGTCGAACGCGGCGGCGCGCTCGCCCAGCCGGGACGGATCCCCGAACGCCTCGTCCCGATGCCGAATGGACGGGATCCGATACACCGTGACCTGCCCCGGCTCGAGCTCCATGACCCCCTCGAAGTTCGTCACGGCAACCACCTCCCCCGGATCCGCCGCGGCACTGGCCCGTCCGGTGGCCCCGTCCGTTTCGCGCGGGTCAGCGGTCAGCAGGCCCTCCTCCAGGCGGAGGCCGACATCCTCGCCCGCATCGATCTCGACGGCGGCGATCGCGGCGTCCGTGTCGAGCCCGCCGAGGACGTCCTCGGTGACGTGGTCGGCGTACCGGCGGACGTCCGCCGCAGACGACAACAGCCAATCGACCCCCTCCTTCGTGACACCGTACCGGGAGCGCCCTTCCCGTTCGACGTACCCGTCGTGGATCAACTGGCGGATGTACTCGCTCACGGCCTGGCTGGTCACCCCCAGCGCCTCCGCGATCTCTTCCTGGCTGACCGCGGGTTGGCGGTCGGCGATTTCGACGAGAACCCGGAACCGCATCGCCGCCCGCTGGGACTCGAGGACGTCCACCATGGGGGGTGTGACGACGCTACCGGTTGAGCTTCTCCCGGGAGATCTTCACGCCGGTCGGGCTGACGATTAGCTGGTCGTCCCCCTTCTGCACGATATCCCCATTGACCTCTCGGGCGACCAGTTGCAGTTCGTCGATGATATGCTCGACCATGCTGTCCTCCGTGCGCAGGCGGACGATGTCCGCGATGACGATGTCGCCGTCGTAGACCGCGTCCTTGATGTCGATGACGTCCTGCTGGTCGTCGATTTCCGCGATATGAATCGTGACCCCCGCGGTCGCGGCGGGATCATCGATATCGTCGAGATCCAGTTCGACGTACTCCTCGAGCGAGCGCGACCCGCGATCCCCGAGAATCTTGCTCATCAGGCCCATGTGTGGGGCCGACCGCCGGCAAGGGTATAGCTCTTGCGTCGGACGGTTGTCAGGGGCTGAACTCGTAGAGTTCGTCGCCCACGTGATGGATCGAACGGATGACCCGGCCCTGCTCGCCGAGCAATGCGTCCCCGGCTACCTCGGCCCGGCCGACGCCGAGCACCTTCCCGTGGGTTTCCTCGGCCACGAGGACGAAATCGCCAACCGCGATCGACTCGTCGGCCTCCACGATCCCCGGGCGCATCACGTCCGCGCCATCGCTCACGAAGGGCACCGCCCCCGCGTCCACAGTGACGATCCGTCGGGTCGGTTCGAGCGCGTTCGCCCCCCGAACGGTGAGCGTCGGGCCATCGTCCGTCCGCAGGAGCATCGGTTCGCGGTCGACGAGGACGAGCCGGCGGTCGCTATCCGCAAACTCGACGGCCTCGAAGGTCTCCCCGTCGAGCTCGACGCCGAAGTGAGATTCGATCCGCTCCCGGATGGCCGCGACATCGTCACTCCGGAGATGGTGTCGCGCCGTGATCTCCATGCCGGAGCACTGGACGGCCGCGCGAATAAAGCACGCGTTCCGGGCGACCGCCCGCCGCCCGGCGGATGTTCTAAGTGGTTCCACGCGGTGCAGCCTGTATGGCCCCGGGCCCCACGGATCTGGTCACCTGCCCGGCGTGCGGGCGGGAGGTCCAGCGGTGCGAGGCCCGCGAATACGACCGCCAGGGGAACCGGTGGGAACGCGCGGGCAAGACCTTCGAATACCTCTGTAAGCCATG
>CAZAYR010000127.1:0-7440 GCA_964489365.1 uncultured Salinarchaeum sp. | reverse complement strand
TCGGCTTCGGCCACCGGGGCCCCGAGGCGTTCGGCCCCATCGACGAGCGTCCCGCTCTGGGGCGCGTTCGCGACCTGGCCGGTATGGGCCTCGTAGACGTCCTGGTCCAGGACCAGGAAGGCGGTTTCGTCGACGTTGGCCAGCGCCTCGTCGACGAGGTCGGTCGATCCGCTCACGTGCTTTGACTCGTCGGTGAACCGTTCGCCGGCCTCGTTGAGGATCCGGGACTTGTTGCTATAGACGGTGCTGGCCTCGCGTCGGTTCTCCTCGGTAATCTGCGCCGGTGGGGCGGGTCGAAGTCCACCGAGGGCCTTCGAGAGGCCACGCGTGGTCCGCCCGCCGACGTCGAGCGCGGCCAGGAACCCGTCGCCGGTACACCAGGGATGGCGGCTGTTCCAGAGGTTCGCACTCGAGAAGTACCGCTCGATGAGTTCCGCGTTCCCGCTGAAGCCCCCTGTTGCGAGGATGACGCTGGGGGCATCGATCTCGAGTCGGGTCCCGTCCGCCGATTCGGCGACTACGCCGGCGATCCGGTCGTGCTCGTCCGTCCGGAGTCGTGTCATCGGCGTCTCCAGCCGGATCTCGCCGCCCTCGCGTTCGATCCGATCGCGCATCGCCGCGATGAAGGCGGGCGGATCGATCCGGGCGACCCGTTCGGCGTCCTCGGTCAGCCATCGATCGTCCGGCTCGGACAGGTCGACGTCGAGTCCCTCGAGCCAGGCCAGCCCGTCCTCGATCGGTTCATGGACGTCGATCACCGGTTCGCGGTCGCGTTCGACCGCGATGGTCCCGGCGGTCACGGGCAGCGTGCCGCCGAGGCGGGGGGCCTTCTCGAGGACGGTGACCGATTCCGTGTGCTCGCGGGCCCGCACGGCCGCCACCAGGCCAGCAAAGCCCGATCCCACGACGACGACGTCGCGTGCTATCGCCATTGCGCACCTCTCGATGATCTCCGGCTATAAAAGGTGGCCACTCCCTACAGGGGATTTTCGCCGCCGAACTCCTCGATCAACGCCGGGACGACCTCGAAGAGGTCGCCGACGATCCCGTAATCGGCGATGTCGAAGATCGGCGCGTTGGGGTCGTTGTTGATCGCGATGATCGTCTCCGATCCCTTCATGCCGCTCACGTGCTGGACCGCGCCGGAGATGCCGATCGCGATGTAAACCTCCGGGGTGACGGTCTTCCCCGACTGGCCGACTTGACGGTCCCGCGGCAGCCAGCCGTTGTCGACGATGGGCCGGGAGGCCGAGACGACCCCATCCACGGCATCGGCGAGCGCCTCGACGAGCGGGAGGTTCTCCTCCTCGTCGATCCCCCGGCCGATCGAGACGAGCACCTCCGCGTCCGTGATGTCGATCTCGCCGCCGGCGACGGCCTCGTACCCGGTGACCTCCACGCCGATCGCGTCGGCGTCGATCGCCGGGTCGAACGCCTCGATCGTCGCGTTCCCACCGTCGGCCTCGCTTGCCGGCCACTCGGCCGGTCGGAGGGAAAGCGCAAGGGGCGTTTCCGTGAGCTCGTAGGTCGCGACGACCTTGCCGCCGTAGCGTCCGCGGGCAACCGTCAACGGCTCCGGACGTTCGATCGCGGTGACGTCCGTGACGAACGGGAGATCAAGGCCTTCGGCGACCGCCGGGGCGTAATCCAGGCCGTTGACCGTGTGGGGCATCAACAGCACGTCGGGCTCGACCTCCCCGTGGAGCCGTTCGATGACCTGGGTGTAGACCCCGTGATTGTACGCCGAGTCGGCATGGGCCGCGTAGACTGTCGCGACACTCTCGTGGGTGAGCTCCTCCGCCAGGGACGCCGCGTCCTCCCCGATCACCGCAACCGCGAGGTCGGTCCCCCGCTGCTCGGCGAGCGACCGGCCGGCGGTCACGAGCTCGTAGGAGACGTCCCGGAGCGCCCCGTCCCGGTGTTCGGCGACGACCAGGACCGTCATCCCTCGACGACCCCCCGGTCCCGGAGCAGGTCGGCGAGTTCGCCGGCCGTCTCCTCGGCGGTGCCCTCCCAGATCGTCGCATCACTCTCGGACTCCGGTTCGGCCATCGATCGCCGCTCGATCGGGACGTCGGTGACACTTGCCTCGAGCCCGAGGTCTGCGAGACGTTGCACGTCGATCGGCTTGCGCTGGGCCTGCCGGATGCCCCGCAGGCTCGCGTACCTCGGCTCGTTGAGCCCCGTCTGGATGGTGAGCACCGCGGGCAGCTCGATCCGGAGGATCTCCTCGATGCCGCCCTCGAGCTCGCGGTGGACAGTGCCGACCTCGGCCCCGGGTGTGAGCTCGAGCTCGTTCACGACGGCCGCCCATTCGTACCCGATTGCCCGCGCGAGCCCCACGCCCGTCGCGCTGTTGGCGTCGTCGCCGGCTTGGACGCCCGTGAGGACGAGATCGGGTGCCTCCGCCTCGACCACTTGCCCGAGCAGCGTCGCCTTGGTGGCCGGGGCCAGCTCGTCGGCGGCCGCGAGCGCCTCGTCCCAGATCCGGATCGCACGGTCGGCCCCCTTCGCGAGGGTCATCCGGATCGTTTCCTCGGCCCGCTCGGGCCCGATCGTGGCGACGACGACCTCGACGTCGTCGTCCTCCTCGGCCAGTTGCACGGCCGCCTCCAGCGCGTAGTCGTCCCACTCGTTGAGCTCGAATTCGAGATCCCCCGGGGCGACGTCGCCGTCCTCGATCGCGAACCGATCACCGAGGGTCGCGACCTCCTTGACGGTCACAAGGATTTTCATGGAGAGCGGTTGGAACTCGGCGATTAAACAGTTCCGGAACGCGTGATCTCCACGGTGCTATCCAGCGGCACGGTCCCGGAACCGCCTCCGGACGAATCGCACACCCGGATAGCCGCGAGCTTGCCAGGCGGAAAACGCCAACGCGAACAGGACGAATTCGGTATAGAAGTACGGATCGCCGAGCGATCGCAGAAACAGACCGACCACGCTTGGCGGCCCCTCCGGATAGGGCGGGACGGGCAATGCGGGGTAAAGGAGCCACTGCACGGACTGGCTGTCATGCCACAATACGGGGAGGGCATCCAGCATGAGATGACTCAGCGTGCCGATCCCGAACGCAATCCCCCATTCCGGACGCTCCTGCCGCAGCGCGACGACGCCGACGAGTAGACAGAGGGGGACAACGACCAGCAGTGAATGCACGAGCGAGCGGCCTGTCGGCAGGACGGCGATATACCAGGCGAGGGGCTTGTCGAACAGATCGGGGAGCTGGCTCGCCACGATGACGATGAGCACGGTCATCTCCCCCGGCCGTCGACCGGTCACCCGACACCACGCCTCGAGGAGCAGGTAGGCGCCGCCGGCGAAGCCGATCGGCCACAACGATTACAGCCCGTCCCCACCGTCCGCGCGGACGTCTTCACCGATCGTCTCGGCGAGCCCCCACTCGGAACCGGTCACGACGAACAGCGCCTCGTCAAGGATGGCGAGGACCTCCGGCACGAGCTTGATCACGAGTATCGCGATGCCGATCAGCGCCACGACCGACAGGGTCTGGGAGATCAGGTGGTGGGCCACGAAGAACGACGTCCGCATGCCCGGACCTACGAGACTCGCCGTGATCGCCTCCAGGATCGGATAGTCGAACCAGCCGAGGGGCGCGGCGAGCGCGACGAAGATGTTCCGGAAGAGGTTGAGGATCCAGATCACGCCGGCCGCGATCCCGATGCCGGCCAGCTTGCGGCCGAGGGGGGCGCTGGAGGCGGCGATCAATCCGCCAAAGATCGCGATGCTCCCGATGCCGGTACAGGCCAGGACGATGTACGTCGAGTACCCGGAGAACGCGAACCGTGACTCGTAGCCGTTCAGGCCCTCCTCGAGACCGGGACTATACCCCAGTACCCCCATGCCGGCGTGGGTCTGGGCGGCGACGGTCTCGATGAGCCATCGGGTCAGTGGCGGATACAGCATCGCTGGAAGATAGATCAACCCCATGATCCCGACCGCCCGGGACAGCAACAGCAGGGATTCGCGGCCCCGGTAGTGGAGGTAACCGGTGTACACGCACAACGGGACCGCGATGAGGCTCAACACGGATTCCAGCGGACTCTGGAACTCGAAGTAGTAGTACGGGAACATGCTAAGCCAGAAGGCGGCGAACGCGACCCACGCGCCCGTCGCCACGCGGACGGCGAGCCGGCGCCGATCGCGGACATCGGCGACGGTCGCAACCAGGAGCCCGCCAATCGAGATCCAGGCGAGCGGATCGGAAAGCCCGTTGAGCAGATCCCACATGATAGGAACGGATCGATCGAGGACACGGGACCTCCGGCTATAAGTCTTCTCAGATCCGGAGAATCGAAAACGACTAGCGGGCGGCCCGGCGACCCTTCGCCGTGGGACGCACGGCCGTCGTCGGCGCCGGGATCTCGGGGTTGGCACTCACGCGCGCCTTGCGATCGCGCGGACACGAGGTCGTGACCTTCGAACGAGCCGATCGCCCCGGCGGCGTGATGCGGTCCGAACGGGTACGCGGCCACCTCCTCGAATACGGGCCACAACGGCTTCGCCTCGCCGGCCCCCTCGAGGGCCTGGTCGAGGAACTCGATCTTGCGGAATCCCTGCGGTATGGCCCGGAGGACGCGCCGCTCTACGTGCTGGTGAACGGCGAACTCGGGGAAGTACCGCGATCGGTGCGGGCGTTCCTTCGGACGGACCTGCTGTCCTTCGGCGCGAAACTGCGCATCCTCGGTGAGCCGCTCACGGCGCCCGGCCGTCCGGAGGAGACCGCCGGCGCGCTGTTCCGACGCAAATTCGGCGCTGACGCGTACCGCAACGTGATCGAGCCGCTCTTGGGCGGCATCTATGCCTCGGATCCCGATCGGATGCCCGCCAAACATGCGATCGCGCCGGTGCTCGCGCTCGAACGGCGGGAACGGTCGCTGCTGCTGGCCGCCCTGAAACGGCTTCGAGACGGGGGCCCCGAGGCGCCGGTGATCTCCTTCGACGATGGGCTGGCGCAGCTTCCACGGGCCTTGTACGAGCGTCACCGGGACACGGTCGAGCTCGGTTCCCCCGTTACGGCCATCCACGCAGATGATGGGCGTTATCGCGTCGAACACGATCGCGGCACGGCCGCCGTCGATCGCGTCGTGCTCACGACGCCAGCCTGGATCACCGCGGACCTCCTGGACGGCCTCCAGGCTGCGACGGTCAATGGCCTCGCGGAGCTACGGTACAACCCCCTCGCGATAGTCCACCTCTCGGCCGATCTCGACGTCCACGGCTTCGGATACCAAGTGCGGCGCGACGAGCCCCGGGAGACCCTGGGCGTGACCTGGAACGACGCACTCTTCGACCGCGAGGGGGTCTACACGGCGTTTCTCGGCGGCATGTGGGATCCCGGGGTCATCGATCGTCCGCCCGCGGAGCTGGGCGCGACCGCCCGTCGGGAGTTCGAGGAAACGATGGGCACCGCAGCCGAGGTCCTCGATGTGACCGTGCTCGAGCGCGCGATTCCGGCGTTCGACGAATCCTGGCGCCGGCTGGATGCGGTCTCGCTGCCGGACGGGGTGGACCTGGTGGCGAATTATACGGGACGGGTGGGCGTGATCGGGCGGATTCGTCAGGCCGAACGGATCGCCGACGCGATCGCCAACGGCGACACGGGAAACGACTTTTAAGGCGCCGGGCGAAGCGGGAGCCATGATATCCCTTGACGAAGCGGTCACCGCGCGCCTCGAAAGCCACGGGGCCAGGTTCGAGGTGCTCGTCGACCCCGACGCCGCGCTCGCGATCACGCGCGGCGAATTCGAGGGCGACCTGGAGGACGTCATCGCCGCCGAGGACGTGTTCGAGGACGCCTCCCGCGGGGATCGCCCGGCCGAGAACGACCTCGAGGAGGTCTTCGACACGACCGACCCCTTGGAGATCATCCCGGAAGTCATCAAGCGCGGTGAGATCCAGATCACGGCCGAGCAGCGCCGCGAGATGCAGGAACAGAAGCGCCGCCAGCTCATCGATCACATCGCCCGAAACGCCGTGAACCCGCAGATGGATAACGCGCCGCATCCCCCCGACCGGATCGAGTCCGCGCTCGAGGAAGCCGGCTTCCGGATCGACCCGATGGAACCCGTCGAATCGCAGGTCGACGAAGCCCTGGACATGCTCCGGCCGGTCATCCCGATCCGCTTCGACGAGGTCACGGTGGCGGTCCAGGTGCCGGCCGACCACGCCGGGAGTGCCCAGGCCAGGATCCGGGAGTTCGGCGAGCTCGACAACGAGGAGTGGCAGGCCGATGGCTCCTGGATCGGCGTGCTGACCTTCCCGGCCGGTATGCAACAGGAGTTCTACGACCTGGTCAACGAGGTGACCAGCGGGGCGGCGGAAACCCGGATCATCAAGGACGAGGACGAGATCCGGACCGCGTGAGGGGGAGATTTCAAGGCAATCCCCGCGCAATCGTCGGTATGGTCACGGAGGGTGAACGCGAGGTGCGGGGCCGGCGAGGCTGAGATCATCGGCGTCGACATCAGCGGGCGCCACGAGGAGGCCGGCGAGTACCTGATGGTCGCCGCCGCCGTCGCCGCCCGCGTTGGATCCAGCCGCATCGACGACGTGTCCGGGATCGGCTACGGGATCAGCCGCCGCGCGCCCACGATCGAACATACGGCCACCTCGGTGCGCGACGCGCTCGCCGACCTGCCGGAACCCCCCGTCGGTCCCGTGGTCGCTGAACGGGGGGAGTTCTACGAGGAACCGGTCCAACAGATGGGCGTGCGCTTCGGACGCGAATTCAAATACGTCGAGAGCATCGCGGAGCGAAAAACGGTGAACGCCGCACACCACGCCGCCTATGCGGCACGGAACCTCCTGCTATGAGAACGATCGTCGCCAAACGGGTCGAGTCTGGACGCGCCGACCTCGAGGAGATCCGCAACCTGACCGTCGCGGCCGGCCACGAGGTCGTCGGGGAGCTCACCCAGACCCGGGTCGAGGATCCGGCCTTCGGGTTTGGCGAGGGAAAAGTCGAGGAGCTACACGAGCTTGCCCTCGAGACGCAGGCCAGCGCGGTCGTCGTGGACAACCGGCTGGGGCCCTACCAGATCTACAATATCGGCCGACAACTCCCGAAGGGGGTCGAGGTCATCGACCGATTCACCCTGATCCTCGAGATCTTCGGGCAACGGGCGCATACGCGCAAGGCACAGCTCCAGGTCGAACTCGCCGAGCTGCGTTACGAACTCCCGCGGGCCTCGGCGAAAGCGAGCCTCGCCAAGCGCGACGAGCACCCCGGCTTCATGGGGCTCGGGGAGTACGACGAGAGCCGCGAACGGGACATCAAAGACCAGATCAGCCACATCAGGGACGAACTCGAACGGATCGAACAGACGGAGGCGCAACGGCGCGAGCGCCGCCGGGATTCCGGATTCGACCTGGTCGCGCTGGCGGGCTACACCAACGCCGGCAAGTCGACGCTGTTGC
>CAZAYR010000126.1:2282-7551 GCA_964489365.1 uncultured Salinarchaeum sp. | reverse complement strand
GGCAGAGCGTCTGGCTTTTAACCAGATGGTCGCGTGTTCGAATCGCGCCCGGCCCGCTCGTGGCTCGCTCGCTCGGGCCGACGGATATCCGGCCCGGATCGTCAATTCGGATCCGTCAGAACCGACGTGGATACCGTCCTTCCCCGCCGATTCCGGGGCGCCCGGCTTGTGGCGACGGTCAGATGAGGCTGAGCAGGTCGAGGATCTTGTCGATGTACTTGTCGTATTTGCCCTCCAAGTCGTCCTCTTCCTCGTCCTCTTCGCTCTGCGCTCGGTCCATGGATCCGTTTACCCGGGAGAATGTGAAGAATGTGTCCCGTTCGTGACCGCGCCGGATACCTGGCGTTCACTGAAGAGATTTACTCGCGTTCGGCCGACGGGAGATACGACAGCGCCGCATCGAGCGGGATCTGGCGAAACGGTTGGGCGATGGGATCTTGGCCGGCTTCGCAACGCCCAGCGCTCGACGCGGCGCCGGTCGTTTTGGCGGTCGTGTCGAGCCACCCCGCAACGGGCTGTCGGGGTGCCTCGATCAGGAAGCGATCACCGTCGAGTCGTCCTTCTGGCGAATAGAGGAAACAGGCCTCGATCCCCCGCTCCGCACTTCGACGCGTCACGTCCGCGATATGCGGCGAGCTCGGGGGGCGATCCGGGACCAGCAGGACGTCGATCGCCCGATCGTTCACGGCCCGAAGGATCGATTCGGGATCCCTAGCGGTCTCGACGTTCTTGTGATCGGGATAGATGTCGAACATCCGGTAATCGGCCGGGTCGGACGTCGCCTGGAACGTGTAGAAATCGGGGTACTCGAAGACATCTTCTTTCTGATCCCTCAGCGTGTCGTAGAAGGCGATCACGCTGGCGAGGATAAAATTCCCCGCGCCCAATCCATCGAGCCCGCTCCCCATGACGATCCCGAGACGGTCCGCAACCGATATCGACGGCATAACCGCCTCCCGTTCGACCGACCGATCATCGGACACGTAGTGGAAATCGCTCGCCGCCAGCTCGTCTAGCGTATGCATGGGGTCATGCGCTCTTTCTTCGCGCACGTAACCGCACGCGTCGGAGCTCCCCGATCGAACACCGGACACGCATCGCCCTTCTCCGACAACGAACAGTCGCGTGCCCCCGTCGACCGTTGGAGAGCGTTGAACCGCTTCGCTATCGCGCGAGTGATCAAGGACGATGAGGTTCCACTCGATCCTAACGCCTCGATGGCCGATACGACGTTGCAGAGCGCTGCATTTGGTTCTTCGACTGCCGCCTCGTCCCCCACGTCGGATGGCTGGGGTGGGATCGCCATTACCTGGTCACATATCTGTTGTCTCAACTACATAATGGTTGGGATGCCAACGAGGGAACGTGGTGGGACTACCGAACGTCCCGGTCCTGGTGGCCGGAGCCTTGGGGACCCGACGAAACGGTGCTAGTGGGTATGGACCCCCTGGTCTTGAACGGGGGGAAGCTGCTGCGAACGGCGGTACGGAAGCTCACGCTGTCGCGGGGGTGGGTCACGTCCATCTCCATGTGATGTCTATGAATGCCTTCCGAGCCTTCTATGTGGACACCCTAGGATGCCGGGTCCCACCCGCGATGCGCTTCCGACTGTGTAACTCCGCGGGCGACTCCACCACCTCGGCGAGAATTCCTGGAATCGACGATCCGGGCCGCTCGCAGGCAGAGAGCTGTCGTCAAGAACGTCTCGCCCCGCCCAGGCTCATCCTCGATTGTCCCGCCGCGGCAAGCCTTTTACCGGGCCCTCCCCCAGCCGAATCATGAGCCTCTTCCAACGCGTCGGGCGGAAGTTCGAGGAGACCAAACAGGCCTTCCTCGATGCCGGCGACTACCCCTATTATTGCGAGGCCTGCGAGGAGACGCTGACAGAGGAGTACGAGACGTGTCCCCACTGCGGTGCCGACGCGGTCGTCGCCGTCGACGAATAAGGCACGCCCTCATACTCAGCGAAACGCCCGTCCGCCGTTCGCCACGATCACCTCGCCGTTGACCATGACGCTGTCCGGCCCGGCCAGAAACGCGACGACGCCCGCGATATCTTCCGGGCGGATCCGCCGGGACGTGGCTTGGTCCTCCACCAATGTGTCGAGGTAGGCATCACCCGCCTGGAGTGTCGCCTCGGAGGCGGTGAGCCCCGGCATGACGGCATTCACACGAATGTCACGGTCTCCGAGCTCATTGGCCATCCCCCGGGTGAGGCCGACGAGGGCAGCTTTGGAGGCGACATAATGGAGGAACCCGGGCACGCCGGAGAGCACTGAGTCCGACGAGACGTTGATCACGGCCCCGCCGTCCTGGAACTGCGGAAACGCCGCTTTGGCTGCCAAGAATGCACCTTTCACGTTCACGTCGAAGACGGTGTTCCATTCGTCCTCGTCGATCTCCTGGAACGGCTGTTTACCTTCCTCGCCGGCCAGCGGCGCGTAGTACGCCGCGTTGTTCACGAGGACCGACAGCTGTCGGTCGCCGACCGCCGCCCGGAGGTCTTCGATCGATCGAACGTCCCCGACGTGATACGCCGCGGTCCCGCCGTCCTTCTCGATCGCCGCCACCGTCTCGCTCCCGTCCTCGAGATCGAACACGATGACGTGATGGCCGCGATCGGCCAACCGCACGGCGATCGCCCGCCCGATCCCCCGCGCGCCACCGGTGACCAACGCAGTGCCGGATGCGTCTGCGCCCATATCCCTGCCGGGACGAGCCAGTGCTTAATCGGCTTCCATTTCTCGTTCAATAGCCCAATCCGAGTACCCAATTGAGACATGTGGCAAGAGCCGCACACCCGAGCATCCCGCCCAAGGCCAGGAAGGCCACGTCCCATCCGAGCATATCGGCGGTCACCCCCGCCGAGACGGAGCCAGCGGAGCCGAATACCGTGTAAACCGTTCGCACGACTCCGAAGCCGGACCCCCGTTCCTCTTCACCGAGGACGTCGAGGAACCGTGGATCCGTCACGGCGTAAAAGCCCATCCCGAAGCCCGTCAGTCCGATTGCGATCGCGACCGCCACGTTCGCGGGCGCGATGACCATCGTCAGGAGGCCGACCGAGGCGGCGCCCATCGCCAGAATCACGGCGGCATCCCGCCCCCATCGATCCGACAGCGCGCCCAGCGCGAACTGCGAGGCCGCCCGCATGACGAAGAACGCGGAAAAGCCGACGCCGGCGGTCGTCGCCGGGATTTCCCGATACTCGATCAGAAAGGTCGGGAGGAAGGACAACAGCGCCTGGATCACGAACGTGCCGACCATCACGATCCCCAGCGTGAACAGGACCGCGGGCCGGGTGAGGACCCGGATCCCGGCGCCAGCCCGGAGCCGTTCACGGATCGCCGCATCCGCGTGGCGGGGGGACCGATCCGGCACTCCCCACCGCACGATCGCCAATGTCGGGACCCCAACGACGAGCGCGGTGGCAAGCGCCGCCCGCCAGCCGAAGCGGACGCCGACCCACGCGGAGACTACCGGGGCGAGCAGCCCCGCCGCTGGTGAACCGAGGAGATGGACGCCGACCGCGCGACCGATGTCGTCGTGCGTCCGGGAGAGCAGGGTCGTCGCGGGGCTATAATGGAGCCCGGCGAGCCCGCCGAACGCGACGACGAGGACGACGAACGCCACAAACGCCGGCGCGAGGGCCAGCAGCAACGCCGAAGCCGTACTCCCCCCGACCGCGACCAACACGACCGTCCGTTCGCCGAACCGGTCACCGAGAATGCCGCTGGGATACTGGACGAGGCCGTAGCCGAGCCACATCCCCGTGAGGGCCAGGCCGATGGTGCCGTTGCTCACCCCGAACTCGGCGGAGATGAACGGGACGACCGGACTGATCGCCATGCGAAGGTAATAGGTGACGAAGAAACCGGCCGTCAGCGCGACCAACACCGTCGTCTGATCGTGTCGACGCATCTGGGCAGTGACCGGGCGCGACGTTCCCCCGCCGCCGCAAAGAACCGTCCGGATCAGTACGACCGCGGCAGGTCGAGGACGTTCTCCCCGAGGTAGTTCAGTGCGAGTTCCTGGGAAATCGGCACGATCCGGGTGACCCGGGCTTCGCGGAAGTACCGCTCGACATCGTACTCCCGGGCGACCCCGAATCCGCCGTGGGTCTGGACGGCGGCATCGGCGGCCTCGAACGCCGCCTCCGCGGCCAGGTATTTCGCCGCGTTGGCGTACGCCCCGGCCACGGTCCGCTCGGCGTCGTCGAGCTGCTCGGCCGCGTTGTACACGAGGTGTTTCGCCGCCAACACCTGTGCGTACGCGTCCGCGAGGGGGTGCTGGATCGCCTGATTGGCCCCGATCGGGCTTCCGAAGACCTCGCGTTCGTTGGCATACTCGATCGCCCGCTCGAGGGCGGCGATCCCGAGGCCCACGCATTCGGCGGCAATGACGATGCGCTCCTCGTTCAGCCCGTCGAGGACCTGATAGAAGCCCTCCCCGACCTCCCCGATGACGCGATCGGTCGGCACGCGGAGATCCGAGAACCACATCTCGTAGGAGTGGACCGCGCCGCTGACCGTCTTCGGGATCTGCCGGATCTCGAGGGCATCCTGGTCGTAAGCATCCTCGAGATCGACGAGGAACATCGAGATCCCGCGGGTGCGGGAGGCGGCCTCCTCGCGGGGCGTCGTCCGGGCCATCAACACGAGCCAATCGCTCGCGTCGACCCGGGAGGTCCAGATCTTCTGGCCGTTGATCACATATTCGTCCCCCTCCCGTTCGGCCCGGGTCTCCATCGCCGTCGAGTCCGAGCCGGTGTTCGGCTCGGTCAGCCCGAAGGCCTGGATCGCCTCCTCGCCGCGGGCGACTTTTGGCAACAGATCCTCTTTCAGTTCCTCGGAGCCGTACTCGACGATCGGGACGCTGTTGTAGATGCCCCCGTGGACCGCCTGGGCCGCGCTGAAGCCGCCGCCGTTGGCCGCCAGCTCCTCCATCATGACGACCGATTCGGTCGTGCCCATTCCCGCGCCGCCGTACTCCTCGGGGATCAGGATGCCGAGCCAGCCTCCGTCGGCCAGGGCGTCGACGAACTCAGTGGGGTACTCCTCCTCCCGGTCCCTTTCCCGCCAGTACGCCGGCCCGAAATCCGCGCAAAGCTCGCGGATACTCTCACGCACGAGGCGCTGTTCCTCGGAGAGCGGGATGTCGTCCCGCCAGGCGTGGACCATGCGGTCTCCCTCCGGCTGGTCGGCATAAAGGTGTATACCCCGCCCGGCTCAGCGCCCTTCAAGCGTCCCGACGAAAGTGTCCACGGAGC
>CAZAYR010000126.1:0-2272 GCA_964489365.1 uncultured Salinarchaeum sp. | reverse complement strand
GACGACGGATGCCCCCTCCCCGGCAATGGGCGTCTCCGCGACCAGCTCCTCGAATTTCCCGACGAGCGCCTCCCGGGAAAGCGGCCGCGATGGCTCACCCGTTGGTTGTTCGACGAACCGCTCGTGATCGCCCGTCCCCTCGACGACCACGTGCGCGGACCACTGTTCGGGGAAGGGGTCGTTGGTTCGATCGGTCGAGACGACCTCGGTCCGGTCCATCAGGGCACGGAGCGCGGGGGCCTCGAGGCGGTCCTGTGCATCGAGGAAGGCATGGAGGCCGGCATCGCCTGCCGTCAACCCGAGCGCGGCGGCGAACGGGGCGGAAAACTGGCAATCGACGAAGTTCGCGGGCCGGCGCTTCCGGTCGATCGGCTCGCCCGTGAGACGGACGCCGGGCCGGGGCAGGTCGATCCGGACCGTCTCGACGGCGTCGACATCAACCGACCCGGCCAAATCGAGGAGACCGTCGATGGCGGCATGCAGGTATCGACAACACGGGTAGGGTTTCAGACCGGTCTCGCGAACGCCCGCGCCTGCCTGGAAGTCCGCCAGCGCCTCCGGATGCGGGTTGTCGGTGTAGCCCCGCAGGAACCCGAACTCCCCGGTGAACGGGTCGGTCGCCCCACGGAACCCGTCCTCGACCAGGGTCGCGGCCGTGACGCCGCGCCGGGCCGCCAGACCGGGATGGAGGCGCTTGTTCCACGCGCCGTTTTCGAGAAACTGGAGCGATCCGGCCGCCTGGCTCCCCGCGACCCCGAAGGCGCGCTCGAACTCGTCCGTCTCGAACCCCAGAAGCGAGCCGACCGCCGCGGCCGCCCCGAACCCGCCACACGTCGCCGTGACGTGAAAGCCACGATCGTAGTGGGCATCCGGATCGACCGCCCGCCCCACCGCACAGGTGACGTCATAGCCTAGCGCGATCGCCTGGAGCAGGTCGTCGGCGTCGGCTTCCGTCCGGCGCGCGATCGGAAGCGTTGCGGAAATGACCGGGGCCCCGGGATGTAACGAGGACGCCAGGTGGGTGTCGTCGTAATCCAGACTGTGCGCGAACGTGCCAAGGAGCAACGCCGCCCGATCCACATCGAGTGACCGGCCCGTCGGAATGCCGTCGGGCACGGGTGCCCCAGTCAGCCGTTCGACGGTCCCGAGCACGCTCGGCGAGGAGGCTGCATATGCGCGGCCGCCAGCGACGAGGCCAGCCCAATCCAGGAGATGGCGGCGGACCTCTTGCCGCGTCTCGGCGTCGAGTCCCTCGTACGAGGCGCAGGCCTGGGCCAACGCTTCGCGGCGGGGGGCCTCTTGCTGTGCCATGGCCGGCGATCGGGTCCGCTTGCCCATCAAGCTCCCGGGGGATAGGCGATCGCGTCGGCGACGGCCGTGGCCAACCCTTCATTGTACGCCCGCTCGAGGAGGTGAAGGCCCAGGTCGATCCCCGCGGTCACCCCACCGGCCGTGATGACGTCCCCATCGTCGACGACGCGATCGTCCCGAAGGGACGCGCCGGCCGCAGCTAGCGCGTCGCGGCCACTCGCGTGAGTCGTGGCGGGACGCCCCGTCAGCAACCCCGCGTCGGCGACGAGCAGTGCGCCCGTGCAGACGCTCGCGATCGTGGTGCCCGCGGCGGCCAGCCGATCGATGGCGGCCGGGATCGCTCCGCGCTCGCGTTCCGCGGCGACGCCCTGGGCGGCCCGATCAGCCCACCCGCCGCCGGGGATCACCAACACGTCCGGGGACGCCTCGTCTAGTGTTCCCTCGACGTCGAACGTGAGGCCGTGCCCGGCGGTGACCGTCTCGCACGCCCCGACCGTCACGAACCGACAGTCCAGGTCCGCGCCCATCCGGGCCGCGCCGTTGAGGACGCGATGCGGCCCGATCGCGTCGAGTTCGTCGACACCCTCGAAACAGACGATCGCGTGCTGCACGACTGCCGTCGGCGCGGCATCCCCAAAAGTCGCGGGGGAGGTCGACATCACTATACCGCGGCACGGAAAAGGCGGGACAATGACACGGTGGACGACGGACCCGCTCGTGCCCCTCGGCGTGCTCGTCGGTGCGTTCCTCGTCCTCGCGGGCGTCGGGACGCTCGTCACCGCACCCTGGGAGTATTACGGGAGCACCGGGGTGACGGTCCTGCGGCTCGTCGGGACGGTCGGGATGATCCTCGTCGGGATCGGACTCGTGTACGACGCCTGGGGTACCGACTGGCGCGCCGTGCGATAGCCGGACTCGGCATCGAGTCGGGCGAGAAAGAGTGCGAGGAGGACGCGATCGT
>CAZAYR010000125.1:0-7588 GCA_964489365.1 uncultured Salinarchaeum sp. | reverse complement strand
CGAGGACGGTACCGTGGTCGAGCCCGACCAAGTCGTCGGCCCGCCGCGGCCGGGGCGGCGGGTCGTCTACACCGGCGATACGCGCCCCTGCGAGGCGGTCGTGGAGGCAGCTCGCGAGGCGGACCTCCTCGTGCACGACGCGACGTTCTTGGCGGACCGGGCCGAACGGGGTGTCCGTACCGGCCACGCGACCGCCGAGGAGGCGGGCGAGGTCGCCGCACGGGCCGGGGCGTGCCGACTCGCACTGACACACATCTCCTCGCGCTACACGGGGGACCGTCCTGGCCACGCCGAGGAGGCCATGTCGGCGTTCGACGGCGAGGTCATCCTTGCCGAGGACGGACTGGAGCTCGAGATCCCGTATCCTGACGCCGCGTAGTCCGCCGCCAACGTGGCGTTTATACTGGTTCCGCCTGCTAGACTGTCCCAGTGAGCGCGCGTACACGGGTGCTCGAGGCCCCCCTCTTCGGCGTGGACGTGCACAGTGGCGACGTGCGTGGCGGCTCGGCGTCCTACGCCCTGGTGGTGCTTGCGGGCGACGACCTCGAGCGTTCGGTCGTTTCCCGTCGGAAGCTCCTCCGCCGCATCGCGGATGAAACCCCGGACGTGGTCGCCACCGACAACGTCTTCGAGCTCGCGACGGACAAGGACGACCTCGTCGGCCTCCTGGGCTCGCTGCCGGCCGAGACGAGCCTGGTCCAGGTGACCGGGGCCGAACGCCCGGAACCGCTTTCCCGGGTCGCCCACCGCCACGACGTACCCTACGGGAAGGATCCGATGGAGGAGGCCGAAGCGGCCGCCCGCCTCGCCGCCGCTAACGTCGGCCATCGGGTCCAGGCCTTCGGCGAGACGACCGAGATCAAGGTCGCCCGCGGTCGCTCGACCGGCAAGGGCGGGTGGAGCGCGGACCGGCATACCCGCCGGATCCACGGGGCCGTCAAGCGCCGGGCCGGCGAAATCGAGGACACGCTGGAGGGGACCGGGCTCGAATACGACGTCGAGATCACCGAAAAATACGGGGGCTACGCCAACGCGGTCTTTACCGTGGAGGCAACGCCGGATGCGATCCCCGTGAGCGGTGGACGCGGGGGCGATGTCCGGGTCGAGATCGAACGCGAGCGACGGGACGGTATCGAATTCGAACCGCTGGCGACCCGGAGGGATCACGTCATCGTCGGCATCGATCCGGGCACCACGACCGCGGTCGCCGTAGTCGACCTCGACGGCGACGTCCTCGACGTCTACAGCACGCGCACCGACGACGTCTCGGGTGTCATCGCGTGGATCATCGATCGTGGCCGCCCGTTCCTCGTCGCCGCGGACGTCGAGCCCATGCCGGGTACCGTCGAGAAGATCAAGCGGAGCTTCGACGCCGTCGGATGGACCCCCGAAAGCGACCTCCTCGTCGACCGCAAGCAACACCGCACCCGGGATGTCCCCTACGACAACGATCACGAGCGCGACGCGGTCGCGGCGGCGCTGTTCGCCGTCGACGACCACGCCGCGCAGTTCGAACGGATCGCGGGGAAGGTCCCCGCCCGGCTGGATCCCGACGAGGTGATCGCCCGCGTCGTCGGTCGGGGCGAGTCCGTCAGCGGCGTCATCGCCGACATGACACCGGACAAGGACGAGGAGGATCCGGAACCGACCCACGAACCCGACGAACCCTCGGCCGAACGCCAGCTCGCCCGCGAGCGCGAGCAGCGGATCGAGCGCCTCGAGGAATACATCGGCCAGCTCACCGAATCCCTGGCCGAACGCGACGAGCGCATCGACGAACTCGAAGCGGAACTCGAGGACAGCCGGCGCGAGGAACGCGTCGAGGTCCGCGAACGGCGCGAGGTCGCGCGGCTCCAACGGGAAACCGACCGCCTGGCCCGCGAGCGGGACCGCTGGAAGGAGGAGGCCGAGGAGCTCGAGGAGAAACTCGAGCGACTGAAGGCCCTCTGGCGGCTGGACCACTCGAACTTCGCGGACGTGGAAGCCGAGGCCCGCGAGCTCGTCCCAGTCAAGCCCGTCGCGAAATTCACCATCGAGGCGTTCCGGGAGGCCGATGCGGCCTTCGGCCTCGCGAAGGACGACGTGATTCTGCTACGGGACGCGACGGGCGCGGGCCGCGAAGCCGCCCAGCATCTCGTCGGCCTCGAACCCCGAGCCGTGATCGCGGATGGGGGCATGACGGACGTCTCTCGAGAGCTCCTCTTCGAGGCGGAGGTCCCGTTCGGGGGCCGAGAGGCCGTCCGGATTCAGGAGGTCGACGACCTCGCGGTCACCCGGGAGGGCGACGTCGAGTCCCTGATCGCCGACTGGGAGGAACGCGCCGCCGATCGCCGCCGCGCCGAGACCGCGAGGCTCGTCGATCAGGTGATCAGCGAGCACCGTGCGAACCGCACGCTCGAACCCGAACGGTCCTAGGGCGGGGCCCGGGGAGGCGCTTCGCCGACATTCCTGCGTTGAGGTGGGGTCGTCGGATCGCGCAGCTCGGGCGAGGACCTGCCTGGATACCGGCCAACGGCTGGGATCGCGGGCCGTGCGGTTACATCATACCGCCGAGGCCAAAGCTCGCCAGCATCTTCCGGAGGACGTTGCCGACGACCAGCCCGAGGCCGACGAGGATTCCCGCCATCCCGGCGGCCACGATCGGCTCGACGTACGCGATGGTGGCCAGCCCGGCGACCACGAGGAGGACCCCGACGATACCGACGACGCCCAGCTTCCGGAGCATGTCCGGGGGCTGCACGGGTTGGATAGTAAAGGCGCGGATCGAGTCCGGTGTCGTCGTCGCCTAATGGCCCCCAGACCATTTGGCGGTCGGCTTGCTTCCCCGAACACCCTGTCCGGGATGCGCACCAGCCCGGCCTTCCCCGCCGACCACAGGGAGGTGGCTGGCGGGATACCCCGACACGCCCGAGCATTCACCCCGTTGCAGGTGACAGGACTTAACGGGGGACCGGCCGTAGCCTGGGCTATGAGCGAGAACGAATCGCGATCCGACCTGCGGATGCCCGAGGAAAGCGAGGTATTCGCCACGGTCGAATCGATGCTCGGCGCGAACCGTGTCAAGGTTCGGTGTGCCGACGGTGTCGAGCGGACTGCCCGGATCCCCGGCAAGATGCGAAAGCGCGTATGGATCCGAGAGGGCGACGTCGTGCTCGTCGAGCCCTGGGAGTGGCAGGACGAGAAGGCCGACGTGACGTGGCGCTACGAGAACCAGGAGGCCGAGCAGCTCCGGCGCGAGGGCCATATTGCATAAGGTCGACCAGCGATTGCACCAAATCGAGACCCTACTCGTCACCGTCGACTCCGTATACGCCCGCGGGGCGTGGACCCTCAACTGTTTTCCTCGCCCGCATACTATGTACGAGGAATGAGTGGCGGTGGCGACACCGAGTTCGAGCTCCTCGAGCCCGACGAGGAGGACTCCTTCGGCGACGAGTGGGAGGATATTGATGTCAGCGACACGGAAGCCGATCGGATCGCCAGAGACCGGGATCGCGAGTTTAGCGAATTCCGCAAGCGGATCAAGGACGCCGACCAGTTCAAGGTCGAGGCGTCGGTCTTCGACGATGCCACCTATGCCGCCCTCTACAAGCTCGTCCAGGACGGTTATCTGAGCGCGCTCGGGGGGCCGATTTCGACGGGGAAGGAAGCCAACGTATACGAGGCGGTCGGCGGCGAGGGGTCACCCGTCGCCATCAAGATCTACCGGATCACGGCGAGCGATTTCCGTGATATGGCCGAGTACCTCACGGGCGATCCACGCTTCGAGGGGGTTCGGAACAATAAGAAGGCCGTCGTCCTCGCGTGGGTCTCCAAGGAGTTCGCGAACCTGGCGCGGGCGCTGAAGGCGGGGGTCCGGGTTCCCGAGCCGATCGCCGTCGAGCGGAACGTGCTCGTGATGGAGTACCTCCAGACCGACGGCGATCGCGCCAAACGCCTTTCGGAGGTACACGTCGAAAACCCGGAGACTGCCTACGAGGTCGTCGCCGAGTACATGCACCGGTTGCACGTGGCCGGGCTCGTCCACGGCGACCTCAGCGAATACAACATCGTGGTCCGGGAGAACGAACTGTTCTTCCTCGATATGGGCCAGGCCGTGACCGTGCATCATCCGAACGCCGACGAGTTCCTCGAGCGCGATTGCGAGAACGTCGCCGCGTTCTTCCGGCGTCAGGGCCTCGACGTGACCGCCGACGCGTGTTACGACCGCGTCACGGAACCCGAGTGAAACAGTTTTTGGCGCGCGGACCGACGCCTCCTGTATGCAGCACGTGAAGATTCCGCAGGACCGCATCGGGGTCCTCATCGGCGAAGGTGGGGCGACGATGCGGGAGATCGAGGAGGCGGCCGACGTCCGCCTCGACATCGACTCCGAGAGCGGGTCGGTGAACGTCCGATCGGTCGGTGATCCGATCACCGGGATGCGGGGCCCCGAGATCGTCCGCGCGATCGGGCGCGGGTTCGCCCCCGAGACCGCGTTGCGCCTCCTCGAGGACGACCTCATGCAGTTTCACCTGATCGACATCGACGCGGCGACCCGGAACGACCGGGACATGCGTCGGAAGAAGGGCCGGCTCATCGGCGAGGGTGGCCGCACACGCGAGCTCATGGAGGAGCTGACGGGTGCCGACGTCGTCATCTATGGCTCGACGCTGGGGATTATCGGGGAGCCCGAGGCCGTCGATGCCGTCCGCCGCGCCGCGGAGATGCTGCTCGAGGGCGCGCCGCACGGGACGGTGTATTCGTTCTTGGAACGGAAGCACAACGAGATGAAGCGCCGCGAACTCGATTATCACCGGTATTCTGGCGAGCCCACCGCCGACGACTCGGTCTGACCCGACTGCGCCAGGATGGGCCGGACGCCGGGGTCCTCGATTCGTCGGTGGTCCCGTTCGAGCCGGTCGGCGACCCGTCGCGCGATGGGCCGGGCGACATCCGGGGGCACCCGGCGCCGACCGTCGATCCTGGCTCCCGTGGGCCAATACCGTTGCGGTTCGATGTCGAACCGCGCGAGATGGTCTCTCACCCGGTGAGCGCCGAGGCCATCGGCCATCGCAGCGGCGACGACGCGGCGGAGCTCGGGGAAGGGCGGAAGCGCGATCCCGTCATCGCCATCGAGGTCGGTGGACGTGTGTCCCCGCACACCGACCGGCGTGATCGAGATCACGAGCACGGTGCGTTGAATCGCGATCCGGGCGCTACAGTCCTCACGGATCGGGACAGATGCGTCGGCCAATGGCGTCCCCATGGGGACGAGACGGCGTTCGTGCGCGTGGGCCACATCGAGGATTTCGCGCAGGGAATCGGCCAGGGCATCGATGGCGGCGGGGACCGAGGGGCAAGGCGGCGTCGCAACCTCGAGTAACGGCTCGACGAACTCCGGCCGAGCCGGCGAGGCCTCAAGGATCGGGCCGGCCGGGGCGAGCTCACCGTTCGGATCGATGACCCAGCATTCGAGTTCGATGCCAAGCTGTATGGGTGCGGCCCTCTTGTCCGGCACCCTCCGCGTCGACCGGCGTTCTCAACGGGCAGTCATGTGTATCATGCATCAAATCCGTTACGGGGGGACCCGACGGTCCGGCCGGGTCGGCAACGTTTATATAGAATGGCAATCAATCCTCCCAACGACACATGTCTCGCATGGGTACACAGCCACTGCTCGTTCTCTCTGACGAAAGTCAGCGCACGACAGGACGTGACGCGCAGTCGATGAATATTACGGCCGGGAAGGCCGTTTCGAGCGCCGTACGGACCACCCTCGGCCCGAAGGGGATGGATAAGATGCTCGTCGATTCGGCGGGCCAGGTCGTCGTGACGAATGACGGCGTGACCATCCTCAAGGAGATGGACATCGAGCATCCCGCGGCCAACATGATCGTCGACGTCGCCGAAACCCAGGAAACCGAGGTCGGCGACGGCACGACGACCGCCGTGGTCGTGGCCGGACAGCTCCTCTCGCAGGCCGAGGACCTGCTCGAACAGGACATCCACCCGACCACGCTGGTCCAGGGGTACCGCCGCGCCGCCCAGGAAGCGCGCGAGATCCTGGAAGGCGCCGCGATCGAGGTCGATGCCGACGACACCGAGCTCCTCGAGCACATCGCCGCCACCGCGATGACCGGCAAGGGGGCGGAGGGCTCGAAGGATCTCCTCTCGGAAATCGTGGTCGAGGCCGTCCGGGCCGTTGCCGACGAGCACGGTATCGACACGGACAATATCGACATCCAGGACACGGTCGGCGGGTCGATCGAGGACACCGAACTCGTCGAGGGCGTGGTCATGTCGAAGACTCGCGCACACGACAACATGCCCCTCGCCCTCGAAGACGCCACGATCGCCGTGCTCAACGGCCCCCTCGAGGTCCCGGAGACCGAGATCGACGCGGAGGTCAACGTCTCGGATCCCGACCAGCTCCAGGAGTTCCTCGACCAGGAGGAAGACCAGCTCCGTGAGATGGTCGAGTACCTCGAGGACCTCGGCGTCGACGCCGTCTTCGCCCGGAAGGGCATCGACGACCTCGCGCAGCACTTCCTCGCCCAGAAGGGGATGCTCGGCGTGCGCCGGGTCCGGGAAAGCCAGGCCGACCGGATCTGTCGGGCGACCGGCGCGATCCAGGTCAACGACGTCTTCGAACTCCGCGAGGAGCACCTCGGCTATGCCGGCGACATTATCGAGCGCGAGGTCTCCGGCGAGAACAACCTCTTCATCCAGGATGTCGAGGATCCACGTTCGGTCTCGATCATTCTGCGGGGTGGCACCGAACACGTCGTCGACGAGATCGAGCGCGCCCTCGAGGACAGTATCGGGGTCGTACGGACGGTCCTCGAGGAGGGACACGTGGTCCCGGGCGGCGGGGCGCCGGAGGTCACCCTCTCGCTGGGGCTCCGGGACTTCGCCGACAGCGTCGGCGGCCGGGAACAGCTGGCCGTCGAGGCCTTCGCCGACGCGGTCGACGTGATCCCCCGCACGCTGGCGGAGAACGCGGGCCACGATCCGATCGACAGCCTCGTCGAACTTCGCGCCCGCCACGACGGCGGGGACAACGACGCCGGTCTCGACGCCTACACCGGCGAAGTGATCAATATGCAGGACGAGGGTGTCGTCGAGCCCCTCCGCGTGAAGACCCAGGCGGTCGAGAGTGCCACCGAAGCCGCCGTGATGATCCTCCGCATCGATGACGTCATCTCCGCGGGCGAACTCGCCGAGAGCGATGACGACGACGAGGACGAGGACATGCCCGACATGGGCGGCGGCATGGGCGGCATGGGCGGCATGGGCGGTATGGGCGGCATGGGTGGTATGGGCGGTATGGGCGGCATGATGTGATCGCCGCCGGCCCGCCGACGCCCAACCCTTAATCCGCTTCCTCGGTCGTATCGATCCGGAGATCGAACTGACGGTTCTCGCAGACCGCGTTCAACACCACGCTCGTGTTGCTTTCCTTGATATCTGGGTCGACCAGTAGCGCCTTGATCTGCTCGTTCATGCCGTCGGTATCCTCGAACTTGCCGATGGCGATGATGTCGTAGTCGCCCGTCACCTCGTAGACCGAGACCATCTGGCGGTGCTCGAGGAGCCGATCGGACAC
>CAZAYR010000124.1:0-7889 GCA_964489365.1 uncultured Salinarchaeum sp. | reverse complement strand
CAGCTCGCGTTAAACGAGTTTTTCGTCGGTGCACGCCACATTACCGGCGGGAGCGTCGGGACCTCGGCCGATGTCGTCAACATCGAAAGCAATCTGACGTTTTATTACATGTTCGCCGCGTTACTGATCCTCTACTTGCTCGTGTATGCGGCCCTGATGAACTCGAAGTACGGCCTCTCCTTTATGGCGGTGCGCCAAGACCAGGTGGCCGCCAGTTCGGTCGGCGTCGACATCGTCCGCACCAAGGTGATCGCGGGGACGATCGGTGCGGTGATGATCGGATTGGCCGGTGCGTTCTACGCGTTCTGGGCCGGGTGGATCTCGCCGGGCACGTATTCGTTCCAAGCCATCGACGTGCTCGTGCTTATCATGCTCACGCTGGGTGGGATGCGGACGCTGACCGGCCCCGTGGTGGGTGCGATCCTCCTGGTCGCGATCAACGAGGTCCTGGCTTCCTATCCCAGATGGCGATTGGTCATCTTCGGGTCGATCCTGATCGTGCTCTTCCTCGCGTTCCGCGAGGGGATCGTGCCCAAGGCCGGGGAGCTTCGTGGACGAATCACCGACCGACTCGGCGAAGGCGCCGACGGGCAGGACGCGTCGGCCCCGGAGACCTGAGACGCAAGCCGGTCGGAATCAGCTCAGGTAGGCTTCGACGACAGCCGGGCTGTCGAGCAATTCTTCGCCCGTGCCCTCCTCGGCGATCCGGCCGTTCTCGAGGAGGTAGCCCCGATCGGCGAGCGAAAGCGCCTCTTGGACGTGCTGTTCGACGAGAATGACCGGCACGTCCTCGCTGATGACGTCGATCCGATCGAACACCCGTTGGGTGAGCTGCGGGGCCAGTCCGCCCGAGGGTTCGTCCAATGCGAGGAGGCGCGGTCCGGACATGAGCCCGCGGGCGATGGCACACATCTGCTGTTCGCCCCCGCTCAACGTCCCCGTCTTCTGGTCGCGGCGTTCCTCGAGGACGGGAAACATCTCGTAGACCTCCTCGAGCCGGTCGTCGAACTGGCCCCGGCTGCGATACGCCCCCATCTTCAGGTTCTCGTAGACCGTCATCTCCCCGAAGAGCTCCTTTTCCTCGGGGACGAGGACGAATCCGTTCTCAACAATATCCCAAGCATGGAGTCCTCGGGTGGATTCCCCGAACAGGGTGATCTCGCCGCCTTGCGGTTCGATCAGGCCGGCCAGTGCCCGCAGGAGCGTGCTCTTTCCAGCCCCGTTGGGGCCGATGATCGAGATGATCGATTCGCCTTCCTCGACCCGGAGTGACACGTCCCAGAGCACCTGGATTTCCCCGTAGCCGGCCTCGAGCGAGTCCACGTCCAGGATCGTCATGCGACGGTCCCTCCCAGGTACGCCTCCTGGACGTCCTCATCGGCCCGGATATCCGCAGGCGGCCCGTCGGCGATCTTGCGCCCACGATTCAACACGACGACACGATCGACCGTTCCCATCAGGGCCTCCATGATGTGCTCGATCCAGACGATGGCGATCCCCAGCTCGTCCCTGACGCGTCGGAGCGTCGCGGTCAGCTCGTCGAGTTCGCCGGGGGTCAATCCGCTCCCGATCTCGTCGATCAGCAGGAGATCGGGCTCCGACGCGAGGGCCCGAACGAGTTCGAGGAGTTTCCGTTCGAACAGGTTGAGGCTGCCGACCTCGGCGTCGGCCGCCGACTGCAGGTCGACGAATTCCAGGTATTCCGCCGCTTTCCGTCGCGCCCCGACCACGGACGTATCGCCGGCGAACACCCCGCCGACGATCACGTTCTCCATGACGTCGGCCTCCGGAAATGTCCGAGGCGTCTGGAACGTGCGGGCGATCCCGAGTCGAGCGATTTCGTGTGATTCCATCCCGTGGATCGACTGGTCCCGAAAGGTGATCGTGCCCTCGTCGGGGTGGTACAGACCGGTAATCGTGTTGAACAGGGTCGACTTGCCGGCACCGTTCGGACCGATCAACCCCACGAGTTCGCCTTCTTCGACCTCGAAATCCACAGCGTCGACCGCAACCAATCCCCCGAAGCGTTTGGTAACGCCCGACGCGACAAGCATGGCCGCCAGTAACCACCTTGCACTTATAGAGATTTATGTCACGGTGACGCCGGCCGCCTACGAATACGGCACGTTTACGCCACCGGTGATCTGGCCGATCCACTGGCGGCGTTTCAGGTCGTCCTGTTCCCAGCGGATGGGCTCCCATTCGGGGTCGAACACGAGATACCCCCCGGCGTTGAACTCGATGGTGTGGCCGCTGACGGGATCGCGGGCGTAGTAGAACTGCCCCCGCGAGATCGAGTGCTGGCCGATGCCGTCGTTGGGATACCCGAGTTCCCGCATCGCGTCCGCCGCCGCGTAGAGGTCGTCCGCCGAGTCGACCTTGTAGGCGATGTGGTTGAGCGAGGCCTCGCCGTCGGGTTCCTCGTGCTGGATCACGGCGGCCTCGATCTTCACGCCACTGGCCGACACGAAGGTTCCCCAGCGTGACCCGTCCGTCAGGTTGTACCGCTCCTGCACGCGCATGTCCATGTGCTCGAGCATCCAGTTGGCGACCTCGTGGGCCTCGGTATCCCAGATTTGGACGTGGTCGATGCGCCGGGGGGCGATAGGGTTCGTCGTGGTCTCGGCGTAGGGCTTGTTGCGGAGTTTCGACCGCCGGTCCTCCGGGGCCTCCGGCTTGTCCATCCCGTAGAAGATCTCGAAGCGGTGGCCGAAGGGGTTCACGAAGCGGAAGCCTTCACCTTGGCCGCGTTCTTCGCCGGCCTCGACCCACGTCACGTCCAAGCCGAGATTCTCGAAGTACGCCGCGAAGGTCTCGACACTTTCCTGGTCGGCCGTCTGCCACCCGATGTGATCGACCCCCGCCTCCGCGGCCTCGCGCAGTACGATCGAGTGATGCTGGAACTCGTCCGGCGCCCGGAGGTAGACCTCGTCCCCGTCCCGTTCGACGATCTCCATCCCGACCGCGTCGTGGAAGAACGCGAGCGATTCATCCAGGTCCGGCGTTTCGAGCGCGACATGGCTCAGCGAATGAAGCGTCCCGGTCATGTGTAAAGACGCGAAGCCGGGCCTATTGACCTTTCTCAAAGTTCCCGACCCGTTAGAACGGGAGCGCCGTTTAAATTCCGTCCAGGACCGTCTCCAGCCGGCCGCCGATCGTCTCTCTCGCCGCCTCGAGCTCGCCGCCGATCCGGACGATCTGGTAGCCGTGCTCGACCATCTTGGTGACCTCCTCGGGCTCATGCGATATCCCGCCGAGGGGCACGTCCGATGCCGCGCAGCGATCCCGGACGTCCGCGATCTGTGCCTGGACGTCGGGATGGCCTTTCTCGGTCGGGTGCCCCATCTGGGTCGCCAGGTCCGAGGGCCCGATGAAGACGAAGCCCAGGTCGGGGACAGCGAGGATGTCGTCGAGTTCGTCGACGGCCGTCGTTTTCTCGATCATGACGCCGAGACAGACGTTCGCTTCCTCGTTGGGCACGTAATCTTCGATCATGCCCCAGCGCTTCGAGCGCCCGGTGGCCAGCCCGCGCTCGCCGGGGGCGCCGTCGTACGCGAAGCGCGTCGCCTCGACGGCCTCCCGGACCTCCTCGGCCGAATCGACCCGCGGGATCAGCAGGTTCCGGACGCCGGCGTCGAGCACCTTGCGAATGAGGAACTGGTCCACACCCGGCAGCCGAACGACGAGCTCGATCCCGCCGAGCTCGGCTGCCCGCGTGAGTTCCTCGAACAGCGTGCTGTCGTAGGGGCTCGGGCCGCCGTGCTCGAAATCCAGCCAGACCCAGTCCAGGCCCATGTAGCCATACGTTTCGATGACGGTCGGCGAGTAGAGCATCGACCTCGCCCCGAGGACCACGCCACCACCCTCGATCGTCTCCCGGAAGGCGTTATGCTGATCCATCTCCGTGGTGTGGAGCGGGCAAGCGCGTTCGAAAGGGGTTTCGGTTCGACCGGTGCTCGCCTTACTCGTACGGGAGCCCGAGTTCCTCGACGGTCCGGATCCGGTCGAGCTTGCCCGAGGGGGTCCGCTTGATCTCGTCGACGAAGTGATACTCCCGGGGGCGCGCGTGGTCGGCGACGGCGTCGCTTTCGAGACACCATTCGTCGAGGGCTTGCTGGTCGACATCCTCGACCGTCCGGACGATGGCGGTAACCTTCTGGCCGTACTCCTCGTCGGGGATGCCGACGACGATCGCGTTCTCGACCGCCGGATGGTCGTTTAGCGTCGCCTCGATCGGCGCGGGCACGATCTTCACGCCCATCGACTTGATCATGAAATCCGCCCGCCCCTCGATATACAGGAACCCGTCCTCGTCCTTGTAGCCCAGATCCCCGGAGTACCACCAGCCGTCCCGGAGCTGCCGGTGGGTCTTCTCGGTATCGCCCCAGACCCACGCCGGTGCGTCCGGCGCCTTCACGACGATCTCGCCGGTCTCGCCCGCGGGGAGTTCCTCGTCGAGTTCGCCGTCGGGCTCGATCACGCGGACCTGCGTCCCGGCCTGGGGTTTGCCCACGCTCTCGATGCGTTCCTCGGTCAGCTCGTCGTTGTAGAGGACCGTCGAATGGATCTCCGTCGAGCCGTAGGACTGGTTGACGTTCCCGCAGATATGGGTGCGGAGGGCCTCGAGGGTCGAGGGGCTCAGCTTCTCGCCGGTCGAGTTAATCGAACGCAGCGAGCTGAGATCGAAGGCTCCGTGGTCCTCGTCCAGGACCTCGCGCCACATCGTGGGGACGAGGCTGGTCTGCGTGATGCCCTTGTCCTCGACGAGTTCGAGCCAGCGCCGGGCATCCCAGTCCGGCAGGTAGTAGGTGGCCTCGCCGCCGAGGACGGCCTTCGTGAACAGGCTGAACCAGGCCAGGAAGGAGGGCTTATTGACGAGCAGCGCCTGCCCGGTGCGGTCGAACCCGCCCCGGGAGCCCAGCTCCATGCCCTTGAGGTACATCGTCCGGTTCGTGTGACACCACCCCTTCGGCCGGCCGGTACTGCCGGACGTCCAGCCGATCACCACGAGGTCGTCCTCCTCGACGAGCACGTCGGGCGCGTCGGTCCCGGCCCCGTCGAGAAACGCATCGAGCCCGACGGTCCGCTCCGATTCCGACTCGCCGACGGTCACGATCGCGGCCACGGACGCGAGCGCCTCCCGGTCGACGTCCCCGAAGAAGTCCGAGGCGAGGTCCGCGTCGACGACGACGACTTTCGGCGTGATCGAGGTCAGACAGTGCCGCAGGTTCCGCGGCGCGATACTCGTATGGAGGTTCGTCACGACCGCCCCGGCCTTCATGGCGCCGTTGAACAGGATCGCGTGCTGGACCGAGGATTCACAGAAGTACGCGACCCGATCGCCGACCCCGACGTACCGCGCGAAGCCGTTCGCCGCCCGCCTGCTCCGTCGGTCGAACTCCGCCCAGGTGACCCGCTCGGTGGGATCCTCGAACGCCAGGTCGTCCGGGCTGGTCCGGGCGTTGTGCGTGGTGAGGTCCTTGACCGCCGGCAGCGGGTTGTGGTTCCGCGACATCCGGATCGTTGCCCCTTCGCCCGCCGGGCACCATAGTTCTCCCCTTGTGGTCGGACCCCTGAACGATTTTAACGGTGGCGGGCCACCTGCGGACCATGTCCGAGGATGCGCAAGAGCCGGCCGGGTTGGCCCTCCTCCGATCGCTACGGGCGTACGGCGTCGAGTACGTGTTCGGGAACTTCGGGACCGACCACCCGCCGTTCCTCGAGCCCGCGGCCGAGGTCCTCGAGGACGATCCCAACGCGATTCCCGAGCTCATCGTCTGTCCCCACGAAACCACGGCCCTGAGCGCCGCCCACGGCTACGCCGTCGCCACCGGACGGCCCCAGGCGGTCATCGTCCACGTGGATGTCGGCACCCAGAACCTCGGCGCGATGGTGCACAATGCCCACCGGGGGAACGCCCCGGTGTTCATCATCGCCGGCCTGGCGCCCCACACCCACGACGGCTTGCCGGAGTCCCGTGACTCCTGGGTCCACTTCCTCCAGGACGTCTACGACCAGCCCGGCATCGTCCGACAGTTCTGCCGGTGGACGGCCGAGTATCGCCCGCCCGCGGATCCCGACGAGTTCGCGGCCCGGGGCCTAGAATTGGCGGCCGGCCAGCCGGCCGGCCCGCACAACCTCTCCGCGACCCGCGAGGCCCTCGCCCCCGCGCCCGCCTCCGCGCCCGCAGCCCCGAACCCCGAGCCCGCCTCGCGCCTGGCTGCCGATCGGGGGACCGTCGAGGAGCTCGCGGCAATGGTCGAGGACGCCAACGCGACGGCGGTGATCACGAGCAAGCTCGGCATGCGCGAGCCGGCGGCCGCCGTCGAAGCGCTGGTCTCGTTCGCCGAGACCGCCGGGGCGGGGGTCGTCGAGGACGGGCCCGCGGCGCTGTGTTTCCCCCGGAGCCACGAACTCCACGCCGGGTTCGACCAGGCGGCCGCCCTCGAACGGGCCGACCTCGCGATCCTCTCCGGGATCGACATCCCCTGGGTCCCGTCGGCCGTCGACGTGCCTGAGGAGACCACGATCGTGCAGCTCGATTCCGCGCCGGAGAAGGGCGAGTATCCCCGCTGGGACTTCCCCATCGATCGCCGGATCGCGGCCGATCCGGCCCGGACCCTCGAAGCCGTGGCCGACGCCCTCCCCGCGGACGTGGATACGTCCGGCCGCGAGACGTGGACGTCGCTTCACGAGCGGACCCGTGCCGACTGGCGGGCACGCCGGGAGGACCACCACGCCGACGATCGGCTCACGGGCGACACGCTCGTCGGCGCGCTCGACGAATTCGTCGACGAGGACACACTCGTCGTCAACGAATCCACGACGAACATCATGGCCGTCCTTCGGGGTCTCGAGATCGACGACCCGGGCCAGTATTACTTCTCGCACGGGTCGGGGCTCGGCTGGGCGCCGGGCGCGGGCGTCGGGATCAAGCTCGCCAACCCCGATTCCCGCGTCATCACGATCGTCGGCGATGGCTCCTACGTCTTCTCGAATCCCACCTCCGCGGCCTGGGTGCAGGGCGCCCAGAATGCGCCGACGCTGACGATCGTTCTCAACAACAGCGGCTGGAACGCGGTCCACAGCGCGACCCTCAGGGTCCACCCCGAAGGGCAGGCCGCCGACGACGGCACGCCGGGCAGCGCGTTCGACCCCCGTATGGACCTCTCCCACGCCACGAACGTCGTCGACGCCCACGCGGCGACGGTCACGTCCTTGGCGGACGTCGAGCCGGCCCTCGCGGAGGCTATCGACGCGGTCGATGCCGGACAGCCGGCGGTGCTCGACGTCCACCTCGACCCCATTTGAAACGACCAAGCGCCACCTTTTTCCCCGAGTTCGCCCCCTCTCGTGCATGCGATACGTCCGATTCGACGGCGACCGGCTGGGGCATCTCACCGCGGGCGGCAGCGGGATCGTGGATGTGACCGACGCCGTCGACGGCGGCGGGGACGATCCCCTCCTGGCGCTCCTCAGGCACGGGGACGCCGAGGTGAATGTCGACCCGGGTGCCGAGCCGGACCTCGCTCGCGAGTCGGTCTCCATCGAGGCCCCGATCCGGCGACCGGGGAAGGTGATCGCCGCGCCGCTGAACTACGAGGCCCACATCGAGGAGGCCCTCGCCGATCGGGACATCGACCTCGAGGAGTGGTTCAGCATCGAGGACAAGGGCTACTTCCTGAAGGCCTCCTCGAGCGTCGTGGGGCCGGACCACGGCATCGAATTGCCGTTCTCGGACCGGCGGATCGACCACGAGGTCGAGCTGGCCTTCGTGATCGGCGAGGACATCAAGGACGTGTCGGCGGCGGAGGCCTGGGACGCCATTTTCGGATACACGATCCTGCTCGACATCTCCGTGCGGGGCGACCAGGACCGCTCGAACCGGA
>CAZAYR010000123.1:0-7900 GCA_964489365.1 uncultured Salinarchaeum sp. | reverse complement strand
CCCAGCGCATCGAGACGGGCTACGGCAAGGTGTACGTCAACATCAACGAGGACGAGGCGGGCCGGCCGTTCGAGCTGTTCGCGACGATCGGCAACTCCGGCGGGTTCACCAACTCGTTCACGGAGGCGCTCGCGAAGACGATCTCGACCGCGCTGCGCTCGGGGGTCGATCCCCGGGAGATCGCCGAGGAGCTCCAGGGGATCCGTTCGCCGAAGGTCGCCTGGGACAAGGGCCAGCAGATCAACTCCGTCCCCGACGCGATCGGCACGGCGATGCAGCGCTATCTCGACGGCCAGGTCGATCCGGCCTACCCGCAACAGCAGAACCTGATGGAGCTCGAGGAGGAACCCGCGGACCAGCGGGCCCCCGAACCGGACGGGGGCGCCCACCCGGCCCCGCCGGCGGGCGAAGACGCGACCCAGGAGCTCCTCGACGCGGGCGAGAGCCCGGAATGTCCGGAGTGTGGCTCGATGACGCTCCATTTCGTCGAGGGCTGCAAGACCTGCGGGAGCTGCGGCTGGTCGGAGTGCTGAGATGCGGACGGACGGGGCCGCCGAACCGATCCCGCGCTGCCCGCGCTGCGAGGCCCCGCTCGCGACCCGCCACTGCAAGTACGTCTGCCCGCAACATGGCGTGATCGTCGATTGTAGCGATCCGTTCCGCTGATGGACGACGAGACCGTCGCGAGGGGCGTGGAACTCCTCGCCCGGTTAGAACACGACGAGCTCGACCTCGCCGAGGTCATGGACCGCATCGAGCTCGTCACGGACGAACCGCGGCTCCAGCAACGCATTCTGCGCGAGGCCGAGCAGTCCGGCTACCTCGAGCGGGAAGAGACGACGGTCCGGCCCCGAAGTGATGTGTTCCTCAGCTTCGAATCCGAGGTGACGAGCAAGGACGGCCACTTCGACTGTCGGCGGTGTGGCGCCGAG
The DNA here is from genome assembly GCA_964489365.1 of uncultured Salinarchaeum sp. Lineage (GTDB taxonomy): Archaea > Halobacteriota > Halobacteria > Halobacteriales > SKNY01 > SKNY01. Next base: position 6,968 of record CAZAYR010000123.1, on the reverse strand, counting down.
CTGTCGACGGGGTATTTCGTCCAGTTGCCATCCGGCGAGCTCGGGCCGTTCGGCTCGTCGTGTATCCGGAAGGTCACCGGGCGGGCCTGATCAGCGATCGGGGAGCTGCTCGGCGAGGTCGGCCAGCGCCCGTTGCTGGGCGGCCAGCAGCTCCTGCTGCTCGGCCAGCTCGGCCTCGAGGCGCTCGACGGCCTCGCGGAGCTCGTCGATCTCCAGGTCGGCGGTATCCTCGTAGGGCCACGTCTCCTCGTCGGGCTCGGCCGTGGGCTCGGGTTCCGGATCCTCGGCCCCGAGCGGGCGGACCCCGTCCTCGAAGGAGAGCGCGGTCGCCGCCGCGTCCTCGGAGTTCTGCTCGGGCACGCCGCTCGCCGCCTCGAACGCCTCCAGTGACTCGACATCGAAAGACGCCACCAACGTTTCCTCGAGTGCTCGCTTGACCTCCTCGGCGCGCTCGTTCGGAACCTTCACGCGCTGGGGACGATCGTCGAGATACAGGACCATCTCCGTCGCGATGTTGCCCTCCTCGAACGTCAGGCCGGTGAACTCGGCGAACGGATACTCCTCGTACTCCGGGTCCCAGACCTGAGCGCCCACGTGGGTGAGGATCCGCTTGCTGGTGATCGCGAGGGTGAGCTCGTTGAACTGGAAGACCGAATGGAGGCTCTCGCCGGGGTCGGTGATGCCCTTGGCGTGAAACACGCCGGCGAGGAGGTAATGGAGGACGGTATCCCGTCGGTTCGTGCCGACTTGAAGGGTCCGTTCGCCCTCGAGCGGGTAAGTCAGCGTGATGGTCGCCTTCCGTCGGCCCGACGAGACGCCGATCGATTCGACATCGTCGTGGGGGTACTCCGTGACGGATTCGTCGCTGAGGATCCCTTCGCTCTCGTAGCGGAGGCTCCGTGTCGGGGTGACGACGAGGGCGTCTTCCCCGGAGAGGTTCACCGTGGCGACGGCCTCCTCGCCGTCGAGGTGGGACGCGATCAGGTCGGGCTGGCTCATGCTACCCCCTCCAACGTCGGCGGCTTAAAATCGACGCCTACGATGGGAAGGTTCAAGGTCCGACCGGGGCCTATTTCGAAGTGCGCCCGGGTGGCTTAGCTGGACATAGCGCCGCACTCATAGGGTCTCGAGCTTCGGTGCGGCAGCCCGCATACCCGCCGGCTCCACCGAGCCTCTTCACCTGGGTCATGCGGAGATCGAGGGTTCGGAGCCCTCCCCGGGCATGGTTTCGTGGTCAAACGGCGCTGTATCGTACTGCACGCCCAGGCTTGGGTGGGAGGAACGAGGAGTCGCGTAGCGAGTCCGAGGGCCGGAAGCATACGGTCCATCGCCCTCCACTCTGGAGGATCCCCGCGATACAACGTCCGGCGGATCTAACGTATTGGCGCAATGTAACCTGTGTGGAACGACGGCTGATGCTTCATCCGAATCGAGGCCGATCGGCATCGTCATTGTCAGTTTGATCTTCGGGCGATACGGTGGGAGGGGGACTGGTCATAATCCCCGGCACGGGGACGTTTCCACCTTTTTTCCCTCGCAGTCGCATTGGCCATGTTCGGTGTAATGAATCATCTCTACCACGGCCGGCGCCTTGCGTGGTGGATCGCGGTCCTGTCTCCTGGCGCCACCACGCTTTGGCGGATTGCGCTCGAGTTCGGTCGTGAGCCCGATAACTTCCTGAATTCGATCGTTGGGCGGTGCTCCTCGCGTATGTGGTGAGCCAGTTCGAATTCTATCACGACCCCCAGCCCGGGCCAGTCACATCTCGAAGGCCCGACCGGTATATCGCTTCGTCCGTTCGTCCTGTGTGACCCCGAGTAACAGGTATTCCACGGCCCACAGGCCGATCGCGACGAAGATCAATGCAACAATCCCCGCGAGGATCCCGAGATTCGCAATCGGTACTCGACCGCGGCAGCGACCCCAATCGCGACAACACGGAACACTCTGACGGTCGTCTTTCTCATTCGTGCGGTATTTGCTGGCATGCCCCCAGGGAAAATTCGAATATGGATAAACTATTTGATCCCTCTAATCTATCGATTCAGTCTACCCAAGTTCAAAATTTGGCGACTGCAGAGGGGCTTCCGGTCCAACTGTCATGGCGGCCAGGACGCGAGATTGCCTTCGACCGAGGTTCGACTCGGATCGGGTCGCCTGTTGTGGCGGGAACATCGGTTTCCCCTGGTCTCCCCGACCGGTCGTCCCGGGCGTAGGCTTGTCCCCGCCGGGATCGAGAGTGACGTGTCGTTACGAACGTACGGTCGCGTCCGCCGTTTCCCGTCGATGATGAACCGGACCATCCCGAGGACTCCGTCGACGGAGAGTACGAAGGAACTCCCCGGTTCGAACGTCTGCGATGCCCCGTCCGTGCTGAACCGCCCGCGCACGATGCGTTGTCCGAGATACTTGATCTCATAGTCGTGCCAGTGAAGGAGTATGGATGCCGGTTGCCCATCACGAACCGGCGGATTCGGCTTCGGCTCGAGGACGGCCGATCCAGCGCGGACTCGGAGCCGAGTGAGCGGCTGTCGCAATGGATGTGCTGAGAAACCACCCGAACTCTCAGCGTGCCGAAGTCAACGACTGCCAATCGGTGGAAGGACGCCCGTTATTCGGGAGATAGTACCGCGATCGGCTAGTACACCGCGCCGAGGATCGTCACCGCGCAATTGTTCAGCACCACGATCGCGCCGACCACGACCATGGCGTTGATCCAGAACCCGCAGAGACGATGAAACCGCTCGGCCCACTCGTCCGTGAGCGACGCGCCGATGCGCACGATCTCCCGAAATCCCACCAGCGCGAAGAAGAAGACCGCAAGGTTAATCCCGAGAACGAGCCATGGCTCCTGCGCGAGGAGCCACCGCATGAGCGGGTTGACCTCCGCGCCGAGCCCATAGACCTCCGCGGCCGTTCGGGACACGACCAGATCGGCCCAGACGAGGAGGACAAGGGCGGCCAGAAACCGACGACGGTACCGATCCCACGAGAACTCAGCCCTGGACGACGTCTGGCGTGCGCGCGGCATACGACGTTTAAATCTCGTCCCTATATACAATAAAATCCTCGCATCCCGCAGTTCGCACGTCCCCATTCCGTGAAGTTTCCGGTCGTTGGAGCCCCGAACGAGCCTGTCCACGGACATGCGGATCATCGAGCGCGGAAAAGGCTGCAGCAATCCCAAACCCATAATATAGCCGGCACATCGGGATGTGCTGGCCCCCGGCGCGCGGCCCCACGAGCCCCGCAGTTCCGTTCGAAAACGCGCGGAGTGGAAGCTCGGTATCACGGGGCGAGGACAACGTCTGATCGATCGTGATATCAATCTTGAAACATCACATCCGCACCGTCCTCCCGGAGGGGCAGCACCGGGGCAATGACGCCCTCGTGGTCTTCCAGCAGCGCGCCCCCGAGAAATCCCGCCGCCTCGTAGGCCTCGGCCTCGACAACGATGTAGAAGGTGTGTTCAGTCGGGGTCACGAAGGCGCAGTGTAGATCTACGTTGAAGCGCTCGGCACGGTCGGGCATGTCCGCGATCCACGACCGAGCTCGCCCCTCGTTTTCCGGGCGGCCCCAGCAGTCCGCCGGTTCGTGCGTGAGCGTCGCGAGGAAGTGCATGAGGCCGATCTATCGGCCCGTGAAACAATCATAATACCCCCGGGCGGCCGGCTGCACAGTGAGCGTTTTGCTGGCGGGGCGGCAGTGAGTCGTATGGTCCCCACCGAACTCGGGTACTGCCACCATTGCGGTGCCCGACTCGAAGCCTGTGACCCACCGGGTCCTGACCGCGCGTGTTGCCCGAGGTGCGTTGAGGTCGTGTACCGTAATCCCCTTCCAGCGGTCGCGACCGTCGTCGATGGGAACAGGGCATTGTTCGTCGAACGAAGGAGGGCCCCGGACGAGGGCCGTTGGAGCATGCCCGGTGGATATCTCACCGTGGACGAGACGCCCCAATAGGGCGCCGCGCGGGAACTCGTCGAAGAAACGGGGCTGCAGGTGGACCCGACCCAACTGGCGTTTATCGGGACCAACTATGCGCCCCTGGAGGGGAACGACGCCGTCGTCGATATCGTGTTCGCCGTGCCGACGTGCGCTTCTGGACACGGGCGGAGATCGCGGAGGATCCGGACGACCTCCGCGCCGGGGATGTCAGGCCGGTCTTACACGCCATCGACCCGTCGGTTTCCCCCGCGTCGCTCGGGCGGGCTGAAAGGGTACCCCTCTGGTAGTCGAAGGTCAAACGCCCAATTGAGTCTCCGCTTCACTTTTCGTGGACGGGATCGCCGTCACCGGCATGGGACCAGGACATGTCGAGGAGATATCCGCAGGACGGGCGCTCTCGTATGCACTCAGCCGTCATGCCCTCGTGCTGCTCGGCGTCTTCCTCGTCGGCCGGATGCTCCCCCTCATGGGACGATGGACCGTCGAGCAGACGCGTCGTCTCGCACACGGCCCGGAACTCCTCATCACGACGGGGACCTCGCTCCTCGGGATGGTGCTGATGTTCGCGGCGATCGTCGGGCTCGCATTCAAGCTCCTCGAGGACACCAGGGGCTGACGTTCGCGTCACCGTCGGCGATGGCCGACAAACCGCCGGATCGCGGCCGTTTGCGATCGATTAGCGTTACACATAAGTGACTTAGCTCGAAGGTTTCGACGAGTATGGGCACAGCCGACGAGGGGCTCCAACAGTCGGAGTTCGGGGTCACTCATCGCCGAGACCGTTGGTGGCAGCATCCGCTTATCGTCTTGATCGGCCTATCGTTGTTCGTGCTGTATGGCCTCTTTCGGACCATCTACCCGGTGTTTGCCCCGGAGGGCATGGCGGGGATCCACCACGAATCGCTGCTGTCCCCGTTTTATTCGCCGCTCCTGTTCGCCGAGGAAGCCACCCATCACGTGGTGTTCGGCACGTTTCCGGAGTGGTGGCCCCAGCTGGTTCGATCGCCGGCCATTCTGATCCTCTGGGCGCCCCTCGGGCTTCGGCTGACCTGCTATTACTACCGGAAGGCCTACTACCGGGCGTTTCTCCAGGATCCGACCGCCTGTGCGGTCGGGGAACCCCGGGACGATTACGAGGGCGAGACCGGCCTCCTGCTGTTCCAGAACGTCCACCGGTACTTCCTGTTGCTCGGCATCCTGTTTATCGTCATGCTCGCCTTCGAGGCACTCCGGGCGTTCTTCTGGAACGTGCCGTCGGGCGGTGCCTTCTGGGACGGCGACCTCCAGGTCCGGGTCGGGACCCTCGTCCTGGTGTTGAACGTGCTGCTGTTGGCCGGCTACACGTTCGGCTGTCACAGCCTGCGCTACCTCGCCGGTGGGAAGATGCGGTGTTTCTCCTGTCCGAACAACCCGAACAACGACGATCAGGGAAAGGCCGTCTCCCGGCGGTACGGGCTCTGGAAGGCCGTCACACGACTGAACATCAACCACGCGAGCTGGGCCTGGTTTAGCCTGTTCATGGTTGCCTTCGCCGACTTCTACGTGTGGATGGTCTCAATCGGCGTCTGGCCGGATTACACCCTCCTCGCCTTCTGATCCATGACCGACGACATTCCAACTCACGAACACGACGTGCTGGTGATCGGCGCCGGCGGCGCCGGGCTCTCCGCGGCGATCTCCGCGGGCGAAAAGGGCGCCGACGTCGGCGTCGTCTGCAAGTCCCTGCTCGGGAAGGCCCACACCGTGATGGCCGAGGGCGGCATCGCGGCCGCGCTCGGGAACGTCGACCCGGAGGACGACTGGCGGGCGCACTTCCTGGACACGATGAAGGGCGGCTGGGGGCTCAACGACCCGACCATGGCGGAGCTCCACGCCAAGGAGAGCCCCGACCGGGTCCAGGAGCTCGAGGAGTGGGGCGCGCTGTTCGACCGCACCGAGGAGGGCGGCATCAGCCAGCGGGACTTCGGCGGCCACCGCCACACCCGGCTGGCCCACGTCGGCGACCGCACCGGGTTGGAGATGATCCGGACGATGCAGGACAAGGCGGTCGCCGAGGACATCGACGTCTACCAGGAGTGTACGGTGACGGACCTGCTCCGAAACGACGAGCGCATCGCCGGCGCCTACGGCTACTGGCGCGCCGACGGCTCGCCGGTGCTGTTCCGGGCGAAGACGGTCGTGCTCGCGACCGGCGGCGCCGGGAAGCTCTACCGCATCACGTCGAACTCCTGGGAGTACACCGGCGACGGCCAGGCGATGGCGCTCCGGGCCGGCGCGGAGCTCATCGACATGGCGTTCGTCCAGTTCCACCCGACGGGCATGGTCTGGCCGAAGAGCGTCCAGGGCACGCTCGTCACCGAGGGCGTCCGCGGCGAGGGCGGGGTCCTCAAGAACTCCGAGGGCGAGCGGTTCATGTTCGACTACGTCCCCGAGGCCTACCAGGGCCGGATGGCCGAGACCGAGGAGGAGGCCCAGCGGTGGGTCTACGGCGACGAGGACGCCCGGCCGCCGCCCGAGCTGCTGACCCGCGACGTCGTCGCCCGGGCCATCCTCGACGAGGTGGCCGCCGGGCGGGGCTCGAAGCACGGCGGCGCCTTCCTCGACATCGCTAACCAGCGCTCCGACGAGTTCATCATGCAGAAGCTGCCCGCGATGCACCACCAGTTCTCCGAGCTGGCGGGCATCGACATCACCGAGGAGCCCATGGAGGTCGCCCCGACGTGTCACTACATGATGGGCGGTGTCGCCGTCGACTCGGAGAGCCAGGAGACGGCCGTCCCGGGCCTCTACGCCTCCGGCGAGGTCGCCGGCGGGCTGCACGGCGCGAACCGGCTGGGCGGCAACTCGCTGTCGGACCTGCTGGTCTTCGGCAACCGGGCGGGCATCCACGCCGGCGAGACGGCCGTCGGCATGGACGACCTGCCCGAGCTCGACGACGCCGAGGTCGAGCGGGCTCGCGAGTATCTCGCGTTCCCGTTCGAGAACGATCCCGAGACCGGCGAGCAGCCCTTCGACTTCCACAA
>CAZAYR010000122.1:0-7931 GCA_964489365.1 uncultured Salinarchaeum sp. | reverse complement strand
ACGCCATCTCGACGATGCGGGCGGCCTTCCTCATCGGCATCCTCGCCGCGCTCGGTGCCTTCATCCAGGGTGGGTCGATCTCCGAAACCGTCGGCGCGGGACTGATCGACGGCGTCCAGATCACGTCGCTGGCCGCGACGGCCGGCCTGCTGACCGCCACCGGGTTCATGGCCTTCGGCGTCTACTCCGGCTATCCGGTCCCGGCGGCCTTCGCGACGACCGGGGCAATGGTCGGCGTCGGCCTCTCGCTCGGCGGCGATCCCGCTATCCCCACCTACCGCCGCATCGCGCTCTTCTGGGCGCTCGTTCCACCCGTTTCGGGCGGGCTCGCGTATCTTACCGCCACCCTCCTCCGACGCGACGAGATTCCGGAGACGGTCGGCGTCCCGTTGCTCGCGGCGGTCGTCGGCGGGATCGTCGCGAACGTCCAACTGGGGATCATCCCGTCGCCCCCCGAGACCACCCAGAGTTCCATTGCGGGATTCCTCGCTCGACAGGTCGAGACGCCCACGGTCGCCGCCGTCGATCCACTTGCGGTGCTCGTCACGGTGGGGGCCGCCGCGGTTGCGTTCCGGGCCATGCGCCGCCGGACCCAGGCGTCGGTCGAGGGCGGCATCCGGACGTTCCTGATCGTGCTCGGGAGCGTCGTCGCCTTCTCCAGCGGGGGAAGTCAGGTCGGGCTGGCGACCGGCCCGCTCGAGAACCTCTACGGCGCCGAACTCGGGCTGCCGGGGGTCGGCCTGATGGCGCTCGGCGCGACCGGGATCCTCGCCGGCGCGTGGATGGGCGCGCCCAAGCTGCTCCAGGCGACCTCGCGCGAATACGCACAGCTCGGGGTCAGACGTTCCATCGCCGCGCTCGTGCCGGGGTTCATCATCGCTCAACTCGCCATCGGACTGGGGATCCCCATCTCGTTCAACAACATCATCATCTCCGGCGTGATCGGCGGTGGGCTCGCCGGCGGCTCGGCGGGCGTCTCCCGCCGGAAGATCGGCGTGACCCTCGCGTTCTGGCTGGTTACGCTCGCTGCCTCGATCGCGATCGGGTTCGGGCTCTATCGGCTCTTCGCCGCGGTGCTCGGCGGGTAGTCGAGCGGATCAGCGGACCACGGTCACGGTCACCGGAGCCTCCCCGACGACCCGCGTCGCCACCGTTCCCAACAACCGTCGGGCGGTGCTCCGCTCGCCGCCGTGTCCGCCCATGACGACGTGGTCGATGTCGTGGGCACCGACGTACGCCAGGATGGCCTCGGCGGGGTCGCCCGCCTCCACCCCGGTCTCGATCGTGCGGTCGGCCCCGGCGGTCCGTGCCCTCGCCCGTTCGATGAGGCGGTCGGCCCGGTCGCGAGCGTCCTCACGGCGATCCTCGCCGGGTTCGAGGATCCCACCCTCGCTCATCCCCGCGTCGATCGGGGTCACCACGTTCAGGACGGTCAACCGGCAATCGAAGAGTTCGAGCGCCTGCCGTAACGCCTCGTCCGCCAGCGGCGACCCATCGAGCGGGACGAGGACGTGCGACGGCGCCATGGGCGGCCTTGGCCGCGCCCGGGATATATCGGCACTGGTCCGCCGACCCCCCCGAAGAGGTCCGAGGTGTCGTTGGGCCCACGCGACCGGGGTCGATGCTCGGGCGACCGCCGCGCATCGTGGCGCCCGCCCCGGTGGACGATCGGATGATGGCAGAGTCAACCGATGCCGTGCGGAACAGTCACCGAACCGACGCTAGGGAGTGGCTATATTCCTTGATCTCCTTCCTCGCGTAGGGCCATGGCGCGGATGGACTCGATCGTCGACACCGACGCTGCCAACGCGGCGGTGTCGTGGGTGCTCGTGGCAGTGCTGGTGGGGAGCGTGGTCGAGAGCTTGCTGGAGGGGGAACTCCTCTGGGCCGGATTCTTCGCCGGGGTGGTCACCGTCGCACTCGTGCCGGTCGTCCTCACGAGGGATTGGACGGTCATGGTCTCCTGGGAGGTCCTTTTCCTCTCGGCACTGCCAGCATCGGCGTTGCTGGCCGACACGTTCCCCCGCACGCTCGGATACCTCGCAGTCGCCGCCCTCGGGCTGCTGGTCGTCGCCGAAATCGACCGGTATTCCTCGGCACGCATGCCGGGATGGTTCGCGGCGTTACTGGTGGTGATGGCGACGATGAGCGTCGGAAGCGTCTGGACGATCGTCCGATACGTTGCGAACCGCTGGCTCGCGACCGCGTTCGAAACGACCGTGGAAGCCCTCATGTGGGATCTCATCGTTGCGACCGCCGTCGGTATCGCCTTCGGCGTCCTGTTCGAACTCGTGCTCCGCACCCGGGAGGCGGTGTGACGTGGCTGGGAACGAAGGCGGAGGGCCGGACGCCCTCGGATCACCTACGCTCGCGTCCACCGTGTTACGAGCGGCGACGCGGACGGTCCAGTTCGTCCTCCTCGGGCTCGTCCTCTACACGGTCGTCGTCCAGGAGGGCGGGTTGCTCGTCAACACCGGGATCATGCTGCTGATCGCGCTCATTCCCGACGCGCTCGCGTACCGATACGACTGGACGCCTCAGCCCCTGATCGCGTTGCTCGTGGCCGTCGCGCCTTTCCTCCACGCCGTCGGGGCGTTGGGGCCCTACGAGAGCGTCCCGGCCTTCGACCAGTTCGCGCACGCCATCTCGGCGATGCTCGTCGCTGGCCTCGGGTACGTCGTCGTGGGCGTGCTCGACGCCGAGTACGACTCCGTCGAGATCCCGCCGAAACTGCAGTTCGTGTTCGTCCTGATCTTCGCCACATCCTTCGGGGTGGCCTGGGAAATCCTCGAGTTCGGGACGGGCCTGCTCGCGACAGTGATCGGTGGCGAGCCCTTGCTTGCACAGTACGGGCCCAGTGACGTCGTGCTGGACCTCCTGTTCAATTCGCTCGGCGCGTTGGTCGTCGCGCTGTGGGGGACGACGTACTTCGAGGCCTTGCGGGGAGCGGCCGTCCGGCGCGTCGAGGACTGACGTTCATGGCTCGTCACGGAACAATGTGAGGTGGCGGACCAGCGTACGATTTTCCAGCCCGCCGGCCAGCGCCCCCGAGAGCACCCCCACCGTGCTGATAAACGCGCCGGTTCGGACGAGATCGACGAAGCCGACCGCGGGATCCTCGAGGCTCGGCCAGTTCGCCATCAGGTTCGGCGGGAACACGATGAGCTCGATCGCGAGGATGATCCCCCCGACGAGCGCGAAGAGTCCGACCATCGCGAACAGGAGGACGAGGAAGACGGTCACGTTGACCAGCGCGGTATGTTCGGTAATCACTCGGTGGCGCTTGCGGGGAAATGTGAGGTTCTGAATGAACAGCAGATACACGGCCGCTGCGACGATGCTCGCCGTCGCGAACAGGGCCGCCGTCCCGTTGTCCATGTGAAAGCCCACGTCCCAGGCCTCGGCACTGAAGACGATCACGAGGGTCGGCGTCAACGCGGCGGTCGCGAGCTTGGGGAGCGTGAGGGGGAGCAACGGTGCGCGACTTCGCACGAGTGCGCGCGCGATCTCGCCGGGATGGCGGACTGCGATGGCGGCATGGAACCCCAGCCGCCGGATCGGGTCGCGCGACCGCGATGCGTCCTCAGGGACCTCCGCCGCGATGCGTTCCAGCTGTCGGCCGACCCCGGTGTCGAACCGCGGGACGTCCCGCCGTGCCGGGTCGAAGCGGAACGGTGCCATGACCCGCCCGGTCGTGCCTCGATGGCCCGCACCGAGGACGTGTCCGAGTAAGTGCAGGAACAGCGTCGCGGCGTTCCACCGGACGGCCGAGTCTTCCAAGCCGCGTCGCGGTTCGCCCCGTGGTGCGCGTTGCAAGTGCCGCGTCGAGATGACGGCCATTCGGCTGAGCTCCGACGCCAGCCCGGGGACGAAGCGCTCACGGCTGGACCGGAGTGGCGCGTCCGTGAGTACGATGAGGACGTCGTACGGGCCCTCGACCATCCGGTGGGTGGCCTCGTCGAGGAACTCGGCCGGACGACGGTCGTCGCTATCGGGGAGGGGTGCTGGCTCGTCGGCGTGGAACCGCCAGGCGACGTCGGTGGCGTTCCGGAGTGCTTCGGTCGCGTCCGTGGCCATCTGGGCGGCGAACGCCCGGAGTCGTTCGGGTTCGGCCCGGGGTGTATGCGCGATCAGGAGCCCCACGTCTACTTCGGCGCCATGGCCAGCTTCGAGGCTTGCGGTCGCGACGGTCGTCCCTTCCCCCGGGACCGGCCCTGTCCCCGCCATGTCCATCCAATTGACGTCGAGACGGGTAAGGGCCTGTGCCACATATCACAACGGTGTCAGTCGATCTCGAAGGGTCGCTTCACCCCGTCGATTTCGAACACGCTTGGCCCTCGATTGGGGCGATGCCATCCGCCGGTTTCGGAGGCAGAGAATCGCTTGACGGCCCGTATATTCGATCTCCCTACCCCAGAGTAGGGTTTGCGCCGATTGGGCCGTCGTGATGTCGGGACGACGCGCATCCGGTTGGATTCACCGGTTCAGGGGGACACTACGCTTCAAGCCCGCGATTCCTCGGTAACCCCTGGCATGTCCACACCACCTGCGTCCGGCCGGCGGCGTTCGCCGATGGGCTGTTTACGGTACGGGAAGCACGGCCTGGTCTGTGACACGGACCGTATTCCCGAGGAAGCCACTTCGGGAGGCTTGGACGGTAAAGGAGCAGTGCAACTGGTCGGGGCGCGGGTTTCCCCCCGGGTCGAGTACGGCGGGAATTTGGATCGTCCCCTGGGTCCCGACATGGTCGAGTTCGACCGTGGACCGACGGACCTGACTCCGGGTCTCGTAGTCGGTCGAGAATCCGTCGAACCCCCCAGGCGGTTCGACGCGGAATTCGTAATTCAACGCGCCACCGTACGTGACCGGTGGCCAGATTTGGAACCGGAACCAATCGGGGTGGTATCCTTCGTACGGGGGGTCTGAAGCGATTCGCCCGATCGTCGAGTTGAAGTTGAGCCGGAGTTCGGGGGATCGACTTTCGCGTGCGACGATCCGGTTGACTTCGACCGCGGCGTACCCGATCCCGTCCGCATCATCCTCGCGCGTCGGATATTCCCAGAGGACCCGCGGATGTTGCCCCTCCTCCACCGTCGTTTCCACTGCGAGCCGCTCGGGATCGGTGCCCGGCAGTCGGCCGCTACAACCTGACAGCCCGAAGAGGGCGGTCGATCCAACGCCCGCCAACAATCGCCGACGAGCGACGTCTCCAGCCGGTATGCGTTCGGCGGGCATCGACTCGCTCCGAGCTTGCGAGGCCGCCGCCAAAACATCCGCCGATGTGGAACGTTCCCGGCTGATTGACGTCACCGCGGGGACTCAGTCGGGTTTAACTCCGACGCGACCCGGACGGACGACCGCTCCTGACGGATCTCAATCGCCGGAATCTGCCATGTACGGCCGGAACAGCTCGTCTATCCCGTCGGGAACGGGAATCGATTCCGTCGAATCGAGATCGAGGGTCGCCTGGGTCCGCTCGATGGTGAGTAACGCCTCGCCGGGTGCGTCCGGGTGATACCCCCGGCCCACGAACCGAATCGACCGGTCCCCGAGCTCTGGTGTGATCTCGAGGACGATCGTATGCCCGAACTCTATCGCCCCGTGGAAGTCCGCCTCGACGTTGACGACGGGCGTGACGACGCCGAACTCCTCGTAGAACTCCGGATATGGCGCGTCGAGCGCCTCCGAGACGAGCGCTTCGATCCCGGCATGGAAGGCCTCGAAGGCCCGGGCGTGAAAGATTCGGCCGCTCGTGTCCACCTGATCGAGGGTGACCCGCCACTCGTACGTGTACCCCATCGGCGGTGGGTCTCCCAGGTGTGAGGTAAACGTGCGGATCCCGGCCAACCGGCGACCCTCATCGGTCCGCTATTCCGGGAGCTCGTCGATGGCCTCGGGCGTCCCGACGACGAGGAGGCAGTCCGCGGCATGCAATTCGAAGTCCGCGCTCGGATACGTGATCAACTCCCCGTCCCGCTCGACCGCGATCGGGATCGCACCGTGGGCGGGGACGCCCGCGGCCGCAATGGTCGTTCCGGCAAGCTCGGATGCCTCGATGCGCACGGTTTCCAGCTGCCGGGTGTACGAAAGTACGTCCTCATGGAGCACTTCCTGAGCGAGGACGCGCCCGCTCATCTCGGCGAGGCTCAACACGTACCCCGCCCCGGCCCGCCGGACCTTCGAGTCGTTGCCGGCCTCGTTGGTTCGGACGATGATCTCGAGATCCGCATTGAGTTCGCTGGCCATTAACGTCGCGAGGATCGCCTCGTCGTCGTCGCTGATGGTGAGCACGAGGATCGAAGCGTCCTCGATACCCGCTTCACGGAGGGTGTCCGGTTCGATGACGTCACCGACGACGTCGACGCCTTCACCGGGTTGCCGATCGACCACGAGGCATTCGCCGGGGATCCGACCGAGTGACTCGTCGACCGTCGAGCCCACGATGCCATATCCGGCGATGACCACCCGGGACGCGGTGTCCCGACCCCGATGGGTTTCCCGTTCGAGCGCCCGTACCTCGGACTCGTCCCCCGCCACCAGCAAGACCGCATCTTCATCGACAACGACCCGGGAGTCCGGAGTCCCCTCGAACGTCCCCTCGCGCCAGATGCCGATGACCTGGACCGTCTCACCGGCGTCCGCCTCGATCGCCGCGAGCGTTCGGCCGTTGATGGGGCTCTCCTCGAAGACGGAGAGCTCGAGCATGGAGAACTCGCCCCCGACAGTCATGGCGTCGCTCCGTGCGGGACTGATCTCGGTCGCGATACGCTCGGCGATGCGCTGGCCCAGGAGGTGGCGCGGCGTGACGACATCGTCCGCCCCGGCATGGCGGATATGGCGCTCGTGTTCGAGATCCTCGACGAGGACGATGGTTCGAGCGCTCTCGTTACATTCCCGCACCGCGAGGACACAACTCGCGGACTGGCGATCCGTCGTGTCGACCACGATCGTCCGCGCGCCCCCGACGGGGGCTGCCTGGAGCGTGTCCGTGGCGGTGGGATCACCGTGGACGACATCGACCCCAGCATCGGCGAGTTCGAGCGCACGATCCTCGGCCTCCTCGATCACGGCGTACGTGACGTCGCGGGAATCGAACTCGCGGATCAGGCGGTCGTCCTGTTGGGCGGTGCCACAGATCAGCACGTGATCGTCGAGGTCCGCTGACGTCGGTGCCGCCGGCGAGAGCGCTTCCTCCAGGACGGGACGGAACACGTAGGGCACGACGATGAACAGGAGCAGGAACGTCGAGAGATCCAGTAACGCCACGAACAGGTTCCCCGGCAAGCTCGTCCATGGCGAATCCGAGCCGAAGCCCGTCCCCGTGAACGTCTCGATCACGACCTGAAGGGAATGACTGAACGGCGGGGTTCTACCTTCGTATGCGACCTGGATGTAGTGGTAGGCGACCGCGGAAGCCACCACGAGCGCCCCGACGGCCAGGACGATGTTGACGGCGCGTCGCTGCCACAAAGGGAGGTCCAGACGGCGTCGGACGCGCTCGCGGATCCCGGGGGGCATGTCGACCGGTTTTCGGTGGGCTCCCATTAGCTTGGCTCCCTCGCCCCCCTCACCGGGGGCCGTGGGCTCCTCACCAAGACGGACCGCCCGCCTGCATCCATCAGGCGAACACCGGGATCGATCCCGGCATGTCGAGCGAGTCCGGGAATTTATCCTCACGTCGGTTCCCACGGCAAGGCAGCGATGATACGGGCGCAATTCCGGATCGAACTCCCGGCACACCTCTGGGTCGCGGAGGTCTCACAGTCCTTTCCGGAGGCAACCTTCCGATTGCTCTCCGGGTTCCGATCCGGTGACAGCGCGCTGGAGCTCGGCGAGACCATCAGCGATCGGCCCGACGCCGTCCTCGAGGCGATGGGAACACATCCATCGATCAGGGCGCGGGAACTGCTCGAGGCGGACGCGCAACGGGT
>CAZAYR010000121.1:0-8115 GCA_964489365.1 uncultured Salinarchaeum sp. | reverse complement strand
GGCGGTGCCCTGTGCGCCCTCGAACAGTACGTTCGCCCCTCCAGCGATGCGGTCCTCCAGAAAGCGACCGGTCTCGACGACCATGTTCTCCTCTGCGAGACGCCGGCCGTACGCGCGGTATGCCTCGAAGATCGATGCCCGGTCGAACGGTTCCTCGACGTCATCCCGTCCATACACGGCGCGGGCGATCGTCCGGTAGCGCTCGAGCAGATACGTGAGGCGCTCGTGGAGTGCGTCCTCGTCGAGGAGGTCCCCGACCCGAACACCGCGCCGGCCGACCTTGTCTTCGTAGGTGGGGCCGATCCCCCGTTTGGTCGTCCCCGCCGCGAGATCCCCCTTCGCTTCCTCCTCGATCCCGTCGAACAGGCGATGATGAGGAAGAATCACATGCGCGCGAGCGGCGACACGCACGTCGGGGTCGAGGCCCCGCTCCCGGAGGGCGTCGATCTCGTCGAAGAGTGTCTCCGGGTTGACCACGCATCCGTTTCCGAGGACGTTCACCTTGCCCCGCACCGCCCCGGAGGGGACCAGCGAGAGCTTGTACTCGTTGCCCTCGTGGACCACGGTGTGACCCGCGTTGTCCCCACCCTGATAGCGAACCACGACATCCGCGTCCTCACCGAAGACGTCCACCACGCCGCCCTTGCCCTCGTCACCCAACTGGGTCCCCACGACGGTGACGTTCATCCACCCGTCGTTTCCCGGCGGCTCTTAAACTGATTACGGTCCAGACTACGGGGCTTCGTCATCGAACGACTCTCCGATCTCGGGATGAGGGGACGCCAGGCCCGGTCGCAGAGGCGCCATGTGGATAGTTACGACGGGGTCTTTCTCCGCATCCCGGGCTGGTCACCAGGTCCCGTGGAACGTATCGAACTCGAGGTCCTCGAGGGGTCGGTCCCCGACGGCCATCCGGTACTCCCCCGGGGTGAGCATCGGTCTGTCGAACCGGGGCCCGTCGTCGGTGGTGATCCGGGGACACCCCGTGTTCACGAAAGCATCGAAGGCGAAGTTTTTGAGTCGGTCCGGGGTGATTTCGTCCATCGTGAGGAGGTAGGCGTCGTCGTTGTCCTCGACGATCGCCGTCGCCTCCTCCCAGCGACCTTGGCCGATCTTGGTGCAAAAGAGGACGCCCCAGGATTCGGCGTCCATGGCCCGATGGATCGCCCCATACCGTTGTTTGATGAAGGCCTCCGCGTCGGCGAGATCGACGACGTTGTTCACGGGATCGGCAATCACGACTCGCTTCTCGCGGTGTTCCATCGCCAGCCCGAGAGGGTGGAACTTCCCCCCGCCGACGTAGAGGATCTGGTCGGCGTCGACGGCCGCGCTCTCGTAATTGCATCCAAGCACCTGCCCGGCGTGGGTGAGCCGGTCGTCGCCCTTCCGGATGTGGACATCGTATCCCCGATCCGTGAGCCATGCACGCATCTCTTCGAAGCGGTTGTGGTGCTGGGCGGTCGTGACCAGGCCGAGATCGGGATCCTCCTCCGGGTCGGCGAGCTCCCCGAGGGCCTCCCGCATGATGGGGATCGGGTCCACGTTCGACACCAGCGGCACGTAGACGATCTTGTCGGACTCCTTCATGGGCGAGTGGCCGAAGTGGACGAACAGGTCGGTCCGACGCATCAGTTCGGTGTCCAAGTCGCATGCGCCATAGCAGGGCTGGCCCGAAATCAGGAACCTGATGTCCCCGGTTTGGGCGCGGAGGTCAGCGACGACACCGGGTGCACGTCGCTTGAGCCCTTCCGGAAACTGGAGCCCCACGGTGTCCGCGTTTCGTTCGTCGAGCGCCTCCCGGATCCGATCGAGCTCGTAGGCCCACTCACGATCGTGGGTCAGCTGCATCCCCGTCCGCGTGAGATCCCCGACGGGGAGGTCCCCGGACTCCCGACTCATACCCGTTAGGCGGGTACGAACGGGGATAACTCCCCGGTTTCGCAACGATATGACTTTGGGACCAGCGGCGGGAGTGCGCACATGTCCACGAGCGACTGGGGTGACTGGCTGCCGCGCGCGATCGCCTCGGCTACGCCCGACGGCGTTGCGCTGTGGTATCTCGGCTGTAACGGGTTCGTCCTGAAGAACGCCGATGGGGATACCGTCTTCATCGACCCCTACCTCGGTACCGGGGACCCGCCCCGCACGATCCGCATGGTGCCGGTGCCGTTCGATCCGACCGACGTCGAAGCGGCCGACGCGATCCTCGTCACCCACGAACACTCCGATCACCTCGACGGGCCGAGCCAGGGGCCGATCCTTGCTCGCACGGGTGCGAGGTGTATTGCGCCGTCGGCGTCGATGGACGCGATCGCGGCGGAGGGGTGGACGACCGAATGGGATGTGACAAACGAACAGCTCTCGCAGGTCGAGCCGGGTGATCGCCGCGAAATCGGAGGGTTCACCGTCCACGTTAGGGAGGCGCACGATCCCGACGCTGACGCGCCCGTTTCATACATCTTCGAGTATGACGGAGCGACGATCTTCCACGGCGGGGATACGAAGCCCACCCCTGGCTTCCAAGCCCTCGGCGAGGAATTCGACATCGACCTCGGCGTCGTCGCCTTCGGTGCCGTGGGGAACATCTACGATCGGGAACACGAAGCGCGCTCGCGCACCCGGTGGTACTGTGACGAAAACGAGGTGATCGAGATCGCGAACGCGCTTTCGATCGACCGCTTGCTGCCCAGTCACTGGGACATGTGGAAGGGCATGACGGTCGATCCGAAGGTCCTCCATCACCACGCCCGGAGCTGGCCGTATCCCCGGGCGCTCGAAATCGTCGAGATCGGCGACCGTGTCGACCTATGAGCCGGGGAGGACGGCGATGAGCACCACGATCGCCCTCTCCGGCGATGCGATCGTGAACCGGCGGCTCTCGACGTGTCCGGATCCCGCGTATGCGGAACTCCTCGAGCTCTTCCGCGCGAGTGATATCGGCCTGACCCATCTCGAGACCCTGATCCACGATTTCGAGGGAGCCGAGACGTATCCAGCCGCCGAAGCCGGCGGGACGTGGATGCGATCGCCGGAGTTCATCGCCGAGGAACTCGCGTGGGCTGGATTCGACGTCGTCACGCACGCCTCGAACCACGCCCTCGATTACGGCTACGGGGCGCTCCGCCGGACGTGGCGAGCACTGGACGCCGCCGGCCTCGCCCACGCGGGGACCGGCGAGACCCTCGCGGATGCCCGGGCAGCCACGTACGTCGATACCGCGGGGGCCCGCGTGGCGGTCATGTCGATGACGACGTCCTTTACGGCCTGGAGTCGGGCGGGCGCGCGTCGACCCGACATGCCCGGCCGGCCGGGTGTGAACCCCCTGGGACCCCGACATCTCGTCGATCCGGGGACGGCGGATACGATCCGTTCGCTCGCCGCCGATTTGGGCTACTGGGTCATGCCGACCGACGAGCAGGAATTCGCGCTCCACCCGCCCGGGCTACACAACAGCCTGCGGCGGTTCCGGGTGGCCGACGTCGACCGGCCGCGGAGGGAACTCCACCCGCGGGACCGCGCGGCCAACCTGGCCGCGATCGAGGATGCGGCGACACGCGCGGATATCGTCGTCGCCCACAACCATACGCATGCCTGGAATCCGACGGGCGATCTGAGCATCCCGCCGGAATGTATCGAACGCTTCTCCCGTGACTGTGTCGAACGGGGGGCCGATATCGTCCTCAACCAGGGCTCGCACGCCCCGCTCCGCGGGATCGAACTCCACCGAGACAAGCCGATCTTCCACGATCCCGGCGACCTCTTCATGATGAACCGCTCCGGGCTCCGGCTGCCGATGGCGTTCTATCGTCAGTTCGCGCACGAACTCGACGTCCCGCCCTGGGAAGCCACGCCCTCGGAAGCCCAAGACGCCCGGCCTGCAGCGTACGCGACGGCCTCGAACCCGCCGGGCGGCTACGAGGGCGGATCGGTTCCCGGGTTTCTGATCCCACGCTGCGAGGTGTCCGCTGACATGACGATCGAGGGGATCACCCTAACGCCGGGTCAACTCCTCGAGGAGCCGATCGGCCACCAGGGCTTTCCGACCCGGGTCTATGGGACGCGGGCCGAGGAAATCTTGGAGTTCGTGCGGGATCGATCCCGGCGCTATGGCACCGACATCGTGATCGAGGGCGACCGGGCCAGGGTCGAGATAGAGCGCTAACGGTTACTCCTCCTGCCATTTCTCGTTCGTCGGGGTGGCCTTCTCGTCGGTGACGAACCGCTGGTGGGGGTACGGGATGTGGACTCCTTCCCGTTCGAAGGCGTTGCGAATCGCCGTCAGCACCTGGTGTTTCGCCTTCCACATCTTCTCGGTATTGGGGCGATCGACCCAGAAACGCACCCGGAGGACCAGGGCGGAATCGTCGAGATGGTCGATCATCGCGCTTGGAAACGGCGTGTCCGCGACGATATCGAGCTCCTCGACGGCCTCCACGGCCACCCGCCGGGCGAACTCGATATCGGTCGAAAAGTCGATGGCCACGTCGACGGCAAACCGCTGGCGGCGCTCGTGGCTCCGGTTGCGAACCGTCTGGCTGGTGATTTCCGTGTTCGGGATGATGACGTGCTCGCCCTCCGGCGAGCGGATCCGGGTGTTGACGATCGTGATGTCCGTCACGATCCCCCGATCCTCCCCCACGATGATCCAGTCGCCGATCTCGAATGGTCGCGAGAACATGAGGACCAACCCCGCGACGATCGAGCCCAGCGTATCACGGGCGGCGTAGCCGATGATGACCCCGAGCACGCCGGCACTGACGAGGAACCCGGAGAGGTCGACCCGCCAGATCAGTAGGACCAGCAGCGCCGTGGCCGCGAGAATGAGCAACTGGATGATCCGTTTGAGGATCTCCTGATCGTGCTCGTTGAACCGCCTGGCCCGCCCGGTCGTGTGTTCGACCCACCGCTTCATCGAACTGATCGCGACGTACGCCCCGAGGAACAGGACGCCGGTCGCCGCCACCCGACTCAGCATCGGGAACGTCTCGCCGAGCGCGCGGTGGGCCCGGTCGAGGACCGACCGTTGATCCCAGAGCAACAACAGCGCGACCGCCGCCGTGACGACGGCCAGGAGCTGGAGGACACGTTGCAGGGCCGCGGTGCCGAGGCGCAGTGGACGTTTGTCCTCCTCGAGCTGGATGGCCGCCCGGGCCAGGAGTCGTCGACGGAGAAGGCGAACCAGCCAGGGAATGATCAGCAAGGCCACCCCCACGAGGATGCCGACGAGCAGCGAGAACAGGAGACGCTCCTCCCGCGTAAGCTCGGACGGGACGAACGGCTCGAGCATGCCGGGCCATTTCCACGCGCCGACAAGTGCGTTTTGTCCTGGACTCCGGGAGAAGGACCAATTTACTTGTATCCCCGGTGCACGGGGGGCTGTATGGCCATACTCGCCGCGATCGACGAGAACGAGCGGTCACGGACTGTCGTCCAGATCGCGACCGACCTCGCGAACGCGTACGACGTCGACCTCGTGGCACTCCACGTCGTGCCGGACGAGGACTTCGAATCGCACCGGAGCTCCCTCCAGCAGATCTCCGGGTTCGAGGACTACTCGTTTTCCCAGGAGGCCGCCAGCGCCGAGCGGTTCGTCGAGGACTTCGTCATGGAAACCGCACCGGACTTCGACCAGTCCCGGTTGGATACCCGCGGGCGGGTCGGTGATATCACCGAAGAGATCCTCGCGGAGGCGGCTTCCCACGATCCCCGATACCTCGTGATCAGCGGGCGCCGGCGCTCACCGGCAGGAAAAGCTGTCTACGGGAACACGGCCCAGCGGATCCTGTTGAACGCGGAATGCCCGGTCGTCACGCAGCTCAGCGAATAGCCAGCGGGTCGTCCGCTAACTGAGATCGATTGCCACGTTCTTCGTCTGCACGTACGCGTCGAGCGCCTCCATGCCGTTGATCCGGCCGATGCCGCTCTTCTTGTACCCGCCGAACGGGGCACCCGTCCCCGCGCCGCCGAACCACTGGTTGACGTAGATGCTCCCGGCCTCGATGTCCCGCGCGATACCGAGCGCCGTGCTGGTGTTTTCCGAGAACACCCCGCCCGTGAGGCCGAGCTCGATGTCGTTGGCGATCTCGACGGCCTTCGCGCGGTCGCTGAACGGAATCACGGTCAGGACGGGGCCGAAGATCTCCTCCTGCGCGATCGTCATATCGTTCGTGACGTCGCTGAAGACGGTCGGTTCGACGAAATAGCCGGTCCGGTCGGGCGCCTCCCCGCCGGTCTCGAGCGTCGCCCCCTCGGCGATCCCCGTTTCGATGTAGTCCATGACCCGCTCGAAGTGCTCGGCGTGGTTGAGCGGACCCATGTCGGGGTTTTCCATCCCCGGTCCGAGCTCGTAGGACTCGGCCCGCTCGACGATCCGCTCGACGAACTCATCGTATAGGGATTCGTGGACGATGGCCCGATCGGCCGCCGCACAGACCTGGCCGGTGTTCGCGAAGACACCGGCGTCGATCGAGGCGACGGCGTTCTCGAGGTCCGCGTCGGGCATGACGATGGCCGGGTTCTTGCCCCCGAGCTCGAGCTTGACGGGGGTGATGTGTTCGGCGGCGGACTGCATGACCTTCGTGCCAGTCGCCACGCTGCCGGTAAAGGAGATGGTGGAGACGTCCTCGTGGGAGGTCAACGCCGCCCCCGGTTCGCTGGCCCCCGTCACGACGTTGAGCAGGCCGTCGGGAAGACCCGCCTCCGCGGCGATCTCGGCGAGATGGAGCGCCAGGAGCGGCGTCGTGGGCGCGGCCTTCACGACCGTTGCATTGCCGGCCGCCAGCGAGGGCGCGATCCCCTGTGCCGCGATCACCAGCGGCGCGTTCCAGGGGGTGATATGGCCGCTGACCCCGTAGGGCTCCTTGAGCGTGAAGTCCACCGTATCGGGATCCGCCGGGATCGTCTCGCCTTCGATTTTGTCGGCCGAGCCGGCGTAGTACTCGAGGTACCCGGCGCATCCGAACACCGACCCCTGCGAGGCCTGCAGCGGACGGCCCTGATCGCGCGTCCCGATTTCGCCCAGTTCCTCGACATGATCCTTGAGGGCGTCCGCGACGTTCCGCAGCACCTCCGCACGTTCGGCCGGGCGCTTGGCCGCCCATTCCGGCTGGGCTTCCTTGGCCGCCTGGACGGCACGGTCGACGTCCTCGGCGGTCGCGGCGGGAGCGCGTGCGAACGGTTCCTCGGTCGCCGGATCGATGACCTCGAGGTACTCATCGCCGGTCGGCTCCGTCGGCTCGCCGTCGATAAAGAGGTCGTAATGTTCCTGAGTTACAGTGGCCATGGGGATTCACCAGCGAATGCTGTAGTCGAAAATGACCGACCCAATTTACATAATCCTGTGCTTTTTTCCCACGGTCCGGGACCGCTTCCGTCGGGGCAGTCACCGAATGAAGGTACGTTCGCAACCTGGCGGGAGGCGTCGGGTGTCCGGTCGGGCAGGGGCCGAACCATTAACCGGATGCCCGGGGCATATGAGCTGGACATGGGGGCGGGACCGACGGTGTCGCGGCGGACGGCGCTGGCGGCGGTCGCGATGGGCGCAGCCGGCACGACCTGGACGGGGGCAGCGACGGCACAATCCGAGGAGGAACGACTCATTCCCCCCGGCCCGGAGGTTGGACTCGAGACGGTCGTCGAGGGACTCACGGCGCCGGTGGGTTTCGCGGTCACGCCCGGCGAGGACGGGGATCGATTCGTCCTCGAGCAACCCGGGCGCATCCACCGCTTCGACCATGACGGGATCGCCGGCGACACCTTCCTCGACATCACCGACCGCGTCGTTTCATTGCGGCCGAACTTCGACGAACGAGGGCTGCTGGGCCTCGCGTTTCATCCGGAGTACGACGCGAACGGTCGGGTGTTCGTCCGCTATAGTGCGCCGCCCACGGACGCCGTGCCTGCGGGCTGGAGTCACACCTTCGTCCTGGCGGAGTTCGCGGCCGACGGGGGACAGGTCGACCCGGATTCCGAGCGGCGCATCCTGGAGATCCCCCAGCCGGACTTTAATCACAACGCGGGTCCGATCACGTTTGGGCCGGATGGGTACCTGTATGTCACCTGTGGCGACGGGGGTGGCCGACACGATACCGGCACCGGGCACGCCGAAGACTGGTA
>CAZAYR010000120.1:1030-8189 GCA_964489365.1 uncultured Salinarchaeum sp. | reverse complement strand
GCTACCTCGCTGCGCCGCTCCTGATAGACCTCGTGGGGGCGACCCCAGGGACAGACCCGTACGAGATGGCGGTCGGGTACACCCGCGTCCTGTTCGTCGGCATGGTGCTCATCTTCTGGTTCTTCCTCTTCGACGCCGTCTGTCGCGGCTGGGGGGACACCCGGACGCCGATGTACCTCATGGCGGTGAGCGTGGCGATCAACGTCACCGTCGACCCGTTTTTCATCCTCGGGTTCGAGGGCAATCCGCTGTTCGTCTGGCTGGGCATGGAGGGCCTCCAGGCCACCTTGTTCGACATGACGGGCTTTACCGGATGGGGGGTCGAGGGCGCGGCCTACGCGACGGTGCTCTCCCGGGGGTTCGCCGCGGTCCTCGGCGTGGTGATCCTGTTTACTGGCCGGCTCGGGATCCAGCCGACCATCGCCGATCTGTGGTTCGACCTCGACGCGATCACCGAGATCCTGCGCATCGGGGCGCCGTCGGCCGCCGAGCTCCTGATGCGGTCAGTGGGGATGGCCGTGATGACTGTGATCCTCGCGCTGGCCGGCGACGACGCGGTGGCGGCGTGGGGGATCCTCCACCGGCTCTCCTCGTTGCTGTTCATGCCGGCACTCGGACTGGCCCGCGGGACCGAGACCGTCGTGGGTCAGAACATCGGGGCCGGGCAGTTCGAGCGGGCCAAGCAGGCCGTCTATATCAGCAGCGCCGTTATCGTGGCGGGGTATGCGGTGATCATCACGCTCGCCTACCCGAATGCCGAGAGCATCGTCGGGGTGTTCCTGGACGTCGACGGGGCGGGCAACCCCGAACGCGTCATCGGGATGGGGGCAGATTTCATCCGGATCGCGGGGCCGGCCTATCTCGCCCAAGGGGTGTTGCGCATGATGCTCGGCGGGCTCCGGGGGAGCGGCAGCACTCGCGCGGCGATGATTTTCACCTTCCTGGAGCTCTGGATCATCCGGCTCCCGCTGGCGTACATCCTCCTGGCCGTGGTGGATCTCGGGGTGACCGGGGTCTGGTGGGGGGTCGCACTATCTTACACACTGGCGACCGTGGTCACGGGGGCCTGGTTCCTCCGCGGGACCTGGCTCGAGAAGGTCGTCGACGAGGATGACGAGGCCCCTACCCAGGCCCCCGACCGCGGCCCGATCGAGGAAGCCACCGGCGACGACTGACGGCCGATCTTCGAACCGACAGCATTTCCCTGACTCGGGCCACATGCGTACCCGATGAGCCGGGATGTGATCGAGGTTCGCGGGGCCGCCGAACACAACCTCAAAGACCTCGACGTGGAGGTTCCCCGGGACGCGCTGACCGTCGTCACGGGACTGTCGGGCTCGGGGAAATCCACGCTCGCCTTCCACACGATTTACGCGGAGGGACAACGCCGGTATATCGAGAGCCTCTCGGCCTACGCGCGGAACTTCCTTGGCCAGATGGACAAACCGCAGGTCGAGGCTGTCGAGGGGCTCTCGCCCGCCATCTCGATCGATCAGAAAAATGCGGCGAACAATCCCCGGTCGACCGTGGGGACCGTGACGGAGTTGCACGACTATCTCCGACTCCTCTACGCGCGGATCGGCACGCCGCACTGTCCCGAGTGTGGTCGCGAGGTTGGCGAGCAGAGCGCCCAGCACATGGTCGATCGGATCATGTCGCTGCCCGAGGGGACGCGGGCGAAAATCGCGGCGCCCATCGTGCGCGATCAGAAGGGGGCCTTCGAGGAGCTCTTCGACGAACTCGTCACGGAGGGGTACAGCCGCGTGGAGGTCGACGGCGAGCCCCAGGACCTCACGGCCTCCCGACCGGACCTCGACGAGAACTTCGATCACACTATCGACGTCGTCGTCGATCGGATCACCGTCAGCCCGGGCGCGCGCAGCCGGATCGCCGATAGCGTGGAGACGGCCCTCGAGGAGGCCGGCGGCGTGCTGAAGCTGATCATGCCGGATCCCCCGACGGACATCGAGCTCGGCAGCGTGGCCCGACGGACGGGGGACCTCGGCGGCGACGGCGACGAACGGCTCGTCGTCGAGTTCTCCGAGGAGCTCGCGTGTACTCACTGCGGGATCGACCTGCCCGAGATCGAGACCCGCAGCTTCTCGTTCAACAGCCCGCACGGCGCGTGTCCGGAGTGTGACGGGATCGGCGTCTCCAAGGAAGTCAGCGAGGACCTGGTCGTCCAGGATCCGACAAAGCCCGTCCGCGAGGTCTTCGAACCCTGGAGTTACGGGCGATCGTACTATCGGACGCGATTGAACGCGGTCGCCGGGCACTTCGGCATCGATCTCGAGCGGCCCTTCGCGGAGCTCGACCCGGACGTGCAGGAGGCGTTCCTGTATGGCACGGACGAGGACGTTACCTTCCAGCGCTCGACGCGGAGCGGCAGCCGGCGCAAACGTAAGCCGTTCGAGGGCGTGATCCCGAACTTGGAGCGGCGGTACGTCGAGACGGACAGCGATAGCACGCGCGAGCATATCGAGGACTACATGACCGTCACCACGTGCCAGGCCTGCGACGGCACGCGGCTGAACCCCGAAAGCCGGGCGGTGCTGGTGGCCGGGACCGGCATCGACGAGGTCAACCGGATGAGCATCGGCGAGGCCCTGGCGCACTTCGAAGGGCTGGAAGCGGAGTTGACCGAGCGCGAGCGCCGTATCGCCGAGGAGATCTGCAAGGAGATCCGCGCCCGGCTGGGCTTCATGGACGAGGTCGGGCTGGGTTACCTGACCCTCGATCGGGAAGCGTCGACGCTTTCGGGTGGGGAGAGCCAGCGGATCCGCCTGGCGACCCAGATCGGGTCCGGACTCGTGGGCGTTCTCTACGTGCTCGACGAGCCGTCGATCGGGCTCCACCAGCGCGACAACGACCGGCTCCTCGACACGCTCTGTGAGCTACGCGACCTCGGGAACACGCTGATCGTGGTCGAACACGACGAGGAGACGATCCGGCGGGCCGATCACGTGGTCGACCTCGGCCCGGGGCCGGGCAAGCGGGGCGGCGAGGTCGTCGTCAGCGGAAGCGTCGAGGACGTGATGGCCGCCGAGGCGTCGATCACCGGGGACTATCTCGCCGGCCGCAAGGCGATCCCGGTCCCCGACGAACGGCGCGATCCGTCCGGATGGCTCCGCATCCGCGGGGCCCGCCAGCACAACCTCCAGGATATCGACGTCCCGATCCCCCTGGGCTGTTTCGTGGCCATCACCGGCGTCTCCGGGAGCGGGAAGTCCACCCTGATGCACGAGATCCTCTACAAGACGATCGCCCGGGAGATGCACGACAACACGAGCGTGGACCCGGGCGAGCACGATACGATCGAGGGCCTCGAGGACGTCGAGACCGCCCGCCTGATCGACCAGTCCCCGATCGGCCGCACGCCCCGATCGAACCCCGCCACCTACACGGGCGTCTTCGATTACATTCGCGAGCTGTTCGCCGAGACCAAGCTCGCCCGCCAGCGGGGATACGAGGTCGGCCGGTTCTCGTTTAACGTCAAGGAAGGCCGCTGTGCGGTCTGCCGGGGGCAGGGGACCGTCACGATCGACATGAACTTCCTCTCGGACGTCGAGGTCCCCTGCGAGGAGTGCAGCGGGGCCCGGTACGACGCCGAAACGCTCGAAGTCGAGTATCGCGGCGCGACCATCGCCGAGGTGCTCGAGATGACGGTCGAGGAGGCCCTGGAGTTCTTCGATCACGATCCCCGGATCACGCGTCACCTCGAGCTTTTGAACGACGTCGGCCTCGGCTACATGCGGCTCGGCCAGCCGTCCACGACACTCTCCGGCGGCGAGGCCCAGCGCGTGAAACTCGCCGAGGAGCTGGGCAAACAGCAGTCCGGCGACACGCTGTACCTGCTGGACGAACCGACCACCGGGCTCCATTCCGCGGACGAGCGCAAACTCATCGACGTGCTCCAACGGCTCGTCGATCGCGGGAACACGGTCGTCGTGGTCGAACACGAACTCGACCTCATCAAGAACGCCGATCACATCATCGACCTGGGTCCCGAGGGCGGCGAACACGGCGGCGAGATCGTCGCGACGGGGACCCCCGAGTCCGTGGCCGCCATCGACGATTCCCATACCGGCCGGTACCTCCGTGATCTCCTCCCGGCCGTCGAGCTGGACGGCCCGCGGGACCGACAGCCGGTGCGCGCCTCCGACGACTAACACGCGTCATCCGTGCCCCAGAGTACGCGGACCGTTCCCGCCGGACCTACCGGAATTCCGCCCGAGACAGGCGGAGATATCCGATCGCGAGGACACCACCGGCCCAGGCGACCATGATCGCGATGCGCCCGACGAGTCCTATCCACGGGAGCCGGCTCCCGACCCGCTCGCCCTGCGTGGCCGAGGCGGTCTCGCCCCCGACGTCGACCGAGAAATGGGGACTGGGCGGAAGTGTCGCGTGCGCCGCGCTCCCGTAGCTCTCCAGCGGGTTCGCGAGGAGGAGACCTCGCACCTGCCAAGGGGGTTCGGCGCTGCCCGGATCCGCGATCGCCTCGTACCCCAGCTCGACCATCGGCTCCCATAACCCGTACGCGAGAACGAACCCGGCGACGAGGATCGCGAGCGCCCGGACCGGGCGACGGACGGCGGCGGAAACGCCGACGGCGATCGACGTGAGACAGAGGACCGCCAGAACCGTCAGCCCGGCAAACCCCGCCACCGGACGGACGGGCGGCGCGCCGTAGAGCCCCCAGATCGTCGCGACGGCACCCAGCAGGGCCCCGATCGTTAGCGCCCCGAGTACTACGGCCCGCGCGAGCCACAGCGCGAGCAAGACCCGCCCACGATCTGCGGGGGCCGACAGGAAGACGGCGATCGATCCACGCGCGCGGTGGCCGGCGACCGCGGGATACCCGAACACGATCACCACCAGCGGGAGGACGATATCCACCCCCGGGCCGAGCAGCAAGGCCGACCCGATCGCCGGATCGCCCTCGAGGCCGAGGAGCGCGGGAAGGGCCGTCCCGGCGGCGAGGACCGCCAGCACCCCGACCCCGGCGAGCCAGGTCCCCGGCGATCGGGCCAGCCGCGCCGCTTCGACACGGGCGATCTGCCTACCGACCATCAGTGGCCCCCGTGCGCCGACGGAACCTGGCTGCGAGCGCCTCCTCGTCCTCGACATCGTCGATGACCTCCCGGAGCGCGCCGTCGACGAGAAACCCAACCCGGTCACAGACCGCGGCCACGTCCCCGAGATGGTGACTCGAAAACAGGACGGCCGCGCCGCGGTCCCGCTCGGCCGCGATGAGCTCCCGGAACCGTTCGATCCCCGCCGGATCCAGCCCCGCGGCGGGCTCGTCGAGCACGAGGACGTCCGGTCGTCCGACCAGCGCCATGGCCAGCTGGAGTCGCTTGACCATGCCCGTCGAGTACGTCCGGACGTCCCGATCGGCCTCCTCCGCCGAGAGCCCGACGCGGCGCAGAAGCGTGCGTGGACGGGCGGACACGCCACGTGCCCGCACGAGGAACGCGAGGTGGCGGCGCCCGGCGAGCCGTGGCAGGAGCCCGGCACGCTCCGGCATCGCCCCGACACGCTCGCGCACGGCGACCGGGTCGTCCACGGGGGAGCGACCCCGGACCGAGACGGAGCCCGCCGTGGGCGACCGGTACCCGAGAAGGATGCCGATCGTCGTCGATTTTCCCGCTCCGTTGGGACCGATCAGGCCGAATACCTCGCCGGCGTCGACGCGGAGATCGACCCCTGCGAGGGCCCGGGTCGTCCGGTATCGCTTCGTCAGTCCGTCGGTATGGATCGCGTGCATGGTCTCAGTCCGTCTCTCGGCGCCGGCCGAGGCGCATCCAGTATCCGCACAACGCCGTGGCAAAGAGGGCGATCGCGAGCGGGGACTCCGCCATCGTCGCGCGTCCCGCGCCGAGGAGCCAGCCGGGGTCGCCCCGGAATGACACGAGGGGGGCGATTCCCAGGGGGGTGCCCATCCCGACGATCGGCGGCGCAAAGGTCGCATTCCAGGCGGCGTGGAGGGCGACGGCATTCCACACGTTCCGTGTGGCCACCACGACCAGTCCGAGGAGCACCCCGGCCACGGCGGTCAACAGGGCGTACAGCACCGTCGCGAGCGAGGTGGCCCCCGCCCCGGAATGGAGTACCCCGAACAGCAACGCGGTCACGAGGACGGCGCCGTCCCACCGCCACCGCTGGCCGAGCACGCCCAACAGGGCTCCGCGCAGGAACAGCTCCTCGACGGTGCCGCTCCACAGCCCGGTGGCGAGGGCCGAGAGCACGCGAGCCACGACCGCCGCGGGCGCGCGTGTCGAGAGCGATCCGGCCAGGCCGGGGGAAAGGAGGGCTACCCCGAGAACGGTGCCCGCCAGGGCGAACCCGACGCCAGCCCAACCGAGCAGACGCCACGCCGGACGGCGCAGGAAGAAACTATCAGGGGAAAGGCCCGCGAGCCGTGCCAGGCCGAAGGTCCCGACCGTGGCCCAGGCGCCTCCGAGGAGGCCGACGACCGCGTCCGCGAGCAGCTGCTCCTCGCCGATGGAGAGCACTCTGGCCGGTGCGACGATCGCGGAAAGCGCGATCACCCCGGCGCCGACCGCCACGGCCGCGGCTTGCCAAGGAGCCAACGCGGCCAGTGGCGGTCGAGGCGCGGGTTCGGACACGGGAAGGGTGATCATGCGTCAGTTCGCTGGCGCTGGTTTGCGAGGCGGTGCGTCTGTGCCTCAGAATCGGCTACCTTCGTACGAGAGGGAGAAGCTGAACCGGTCCCCGTCGTACCCGATGGAGAAGCTCATTGGTGTTCACCTCCGTTACCCCCGCTGGTCCCGTTCCCCGGTATAAACCCGCGCCGACGGTGCCCATTTGCCGGTGGGCCCCTAGGCGGCGCACATGGAACGGATCTACCTCGCGATGGAAGGCGGCCTCGAGATCCGTCGGAATGACGCCGGGGCCTGGCGAGCTACAACGGCCAAGCCTGCCGAACAGCTCGAGTGTCTCGCGGCCACGGCCCGACGGCCCGACCGGCTGTTCCTGGGGACTTTCGGGGACGGGTTGCTCCGGAGCGAGGATGGGGGCACATCCTTCCAGCGGATCGGGGCGGAGGTGATCG
The DNA here is from genome assembly GCA_964489365.1 of uncultured Salinarchaeum sp. GTDB lineage: Archaea > Halobacteriota > Halobacteria > Halobacteriales > SKNY01 > SKNY01. The sequence continues at coordinate 1,111 of CAZAYR010000120.1, read as the reverse complement.
AACCGAACGCGGTGACGAGTCTCGCGATCGATCCCCAGGAGCCCGACGTGGTGCTCGCAGGCACGGAACCCAGTCGTCTCT
>CAZAYR010000120.1:0-1020 GCA_964489365.1 uncultured Salinarchaeum sp. | reverse complement strand
CCGTGGACGGGGGCGATACGTGGCGGGCGATCGAGGGGATCGTGGACCTGCCGTCCTCGGGGGAGTGGTCATTTCCCCCGCGCCCGGACACCCACCACGTCCGCTGGATCGCGATCGCCCCCGACGACAGCGCGCGGTGGTACGTGGGGATCGAAGCGGGCGCGTTCCTGCTCACGCCCGATGGGGGCGAGACGTGGATCGATCGACCCGGCGGGGCACGGCGGGACAATCACTGGATCGCGACCCACGACGCGGCGCCTGACCGGGTCTACGTCGCCGCCGGCGACGGTTACGCGGAGAGCGAGGACGGCGGCGAACACTGGGCGCACCCACAGGAGAGCTTGAATCACCGCTACGTCTGGAGTGTCGCCGTCGACCCTGGCGACCCGGATCGCCGATACGTGTCCGCCGCCCACGGCGCCCGGCAGGCCCATACCCCGGATCGCGCTGAGACCTACGTGTACCGACGAGCGGGCGAGGAGCCCTGGGAGCGCCTCGACGACTTTCCGGCCGGGACGGGCGTCGCCCGGGCGGTACTCGCGCCCGGGAGCGCCCCCGGGGAGATCGTCGGCGCGACGAACCACGGGCTCTATCGGACCGACGACGCCGGGACGACGTGGACGGCAGTCGGCGGCCGATGGCCCGATCGGTACGAGGGGATGGTGGCGCGGGACCTCGTGGGCTTGGGCGAGGGGCGGCGCCGGACCGGGGGTTAGCCGCAAACTTATTTTTCGCGTCCCCCCGAACGATCGAACCGATGTATGATTTCGTCGTGGTCGGCGCGGGACCGGCAGGCTCCCGGTTCGCACGAGCAGCTGCCGAGGCCGGCTACGACGTGATCGTCTTCGAGCGGGGCGAGATCGGCCGTCCCCTAGCGTGTTCGGGCCACGTCAGTCGGGATATCTGGTCGTTCACGCCGCCGGGGAGCGAGGCGGAACTGCTCCAGCACCGGATCCGCGGCGCGCGCTTCCACGTCGGCGGGCCGGACAGCAAGGCCTATCCCTTCCACACCGACGAGCC
>CAZAYR010000119.1:5274-8192 GCA_964489365.1 uncultured Salinarchaeum sp. | reverse complement strand
TGTCGCGACGCCCGAGGAGATCGTCGCGGCGCTCCGGCTCGGCGCCCGCCTCCCCGAGGGGACCTGCCGGCGGGCGGACAAGCTCGGCCTGGACACGGCCCTCGAGAAACTCCGGGAGCTGTACGAGGAGACCGGGGAGGAGCGGTTCCGGCCGGCCGAATACCTGGTCGAGCTCGTGGAGGCCGGCCACACGGGCGAGGAGGCCGGCAAGGGTTTCTACGACTACGGCGAGGACCCGCCGTATCACACGCTCGAGTGGACGCTCGACGAGGACGGCGTACTCGAGATCACACTGAGCCGGCCGGAACGGATGAACGCCTTCTCCGAGGACATGTTCGCGGAGGTCGACCGCGTCCTCTCGTCGGTCGACGTCGAGGACGTCGCGTGTGTGGTGTTCCGGGGCGCCGGCGACGCGTTCAGCGCCGGGGCGGACATCACCGACCTCACCACCGTCGAGCCGTTCGAACACATGGACGTGGACGAGGTCTTCCAGGGTATCTACGAGTACGAGCGGCCGACGGTCGCCGTCGTCGATGGCTACTGCCTCGGCGCGGGCTTCGAGTTGCTGCTGTGCTGTGACCTCCGCATCGCGACCGAGGACGCGACCCTCGGCAGCCCGGAGGTCGACCTCGGGCTGATTCCCGGTGGCGGCGCGACCCAGCGGCTCCCCCGGATCGTGGGCGAACCCCGGGCCAAGGAGCTGGTCTATCGCGGCAACCACATCGACGGGATGCGGGCGGCCGACTGGGGGCTCGTCAACCGGGCGGTCCCGGAGGACGAACTCGAGGGTGTCGTCGACGAGTTCGTTTCGGATCTGGTGAACGGTCCGCCGATCGCGCTCAAGGCCGCCAAGGAGGCCATCAACGACGGTCAGAACGCCAGCCTGCAGACGGGTCTAGCCCTCGAGAGCCGGAACTTCGCCGTCCTTGCGTCGACCGAGGACATGTGGGAGGGCGTCGCCGCGGTCCGCGAGGGTCGCGAGCCCGAGTTCGAGGGCCGCTAGGTTCGGAGCGACCCGTTTGTGCGGGGTGTGGCCGATCGAACCAGGAGTTTTCCGGCGACGGGCGGAATGGGGAACCATGCCCATCACGGCGGAGGACCGGCTGGAAGAGATCCTCGCGTTCGACACGGTCGCGGTCGTCGGCTGTTCAAGCACGCCCGGCAAGGACGCCCACGAGATCCCTAAATACCTCCAACCGCAGGGCTACCGCATCATCCCGGTCAACCCGTATGCCGACGAGGTCCTCGGCGAGCCGGCCTACGATTCGCTCGCGGATGTCGAGGAGGATATCGACATCGTGGATGTGTTCCGGCCCAGCGAGGAGGTCGCCGGGATCGTCGACCAGGCGCTCGAGCGGGATGACGTCGAGGTCATCTGGCTCCAGCTGGGCATCCACGACGATGAGGCGGTCGCACGGGCCGAAGACGCCGGGCTCGAGGTCGTCCAGGATCGGTGCATGAAGCCGACCCACCGGCGGTTGGTTGCTGCCGCGAACTGAATCGATACGGCTCGGCGTTCGGCGATCGACCGTCTTCGAGAACGAATCGAATCGCGTTTGAGGTGGAGCTCGTGGAGACCGCGGCCTTTCCGTTGATCCTCGAATGGAGTGAATACGTCCCGATTTCCTCGATTGTGTCACCGAGGTAGGGCTCGATCAACGATATCCACCGGTTGCGATGCGTCAATTCTCCAGATTGCGGGCCGATGAGGTAGTCCGCGGATCGCACAAGCGTGACGAGCTTTCATGTATCGGCGAGGACCTCGCTCGACCGGTTTCTTCGGGCCGCCGGATCGCACGGGAACGAGTAACCGACTGCCACAGGTATTTTGTCGGATGACGCATGTATCTAGCCAGCATGCCGCCCGTCCCGTTGGAGTGGGTCTCGCTGGCGATCTCCCTAATCATTTTTCTCGGAATCGTGGGAGGCCTGTTCTACCTCGCTATGAGAATCAAAGATCTCGTGGTCAGCGGGAACGATTAGGATCGGTGCTGCAGGTCGACGCCGGTCACCTACTCGTCACGTCAGCTTGAAGCCGTTCGTTCACCTCGCCGTTAATGCGGTGCAGTAATTCGAGGAGCTCGCTGTCATCGTTGATGCGATATCGTTCCGACGAGGCATGCTCGACGGGTTCGAGCACACCCAGGGCGAGAAGGAATTCCAAATGGGTGTAAATGGACTGTCGGCTCACGCCCGCTTCGGCGGCAAGTTCGGACTTGGTGAACTCCGCGCCCGGGAACGCGTCGAGCAGCGCATCGAGCACGTACCCGACGCTTTCGTGTTGGACGAGCGCGCGCCAGCCGCTCGGGTATTCGACCCGTAGCTCATCCACTTCCAGCCCGACGTTCTCTGCTGGAGACTCTTGGCCTGACATGATCGTCTGCGTGCTTGTGAATTGTATACGAATCGCTGGATGGTAAATCGGTTGGACATTTCTGCAGATCCCGTTTGAATAATATCTGTCGTTGCCTATGATCGATCACTGCCCGTGGCCGCGGACAGGATTGTCCACCAACGTACGTCGCGATGTAGTGGGTAACCTACTGTCGATAGGCCATGAACTCGACCGCGATCACGAGTCGATAGAACAGGTAGATCAACAGGACGAGCACGGCGAAGGGCACCCACGTTTCGAGCAGTACCCAGTTCTCGAAGGCGAATCCGGCAAGCAATCCGAGCACGATCAGGAGGACGAGCGCGAGGCCGATCAGGACGTCCTCGGGCTGGATGGCATCGCTGCGGGGCATACGAGCGGGATTGGTAAATCGACTTATATGAATATATCGAAGTGTTTCGGCATCATCCCCCGTGCGGGTGGATGAACAGCTTGACGCCTTCGCGTCGCTCGAACGCCTCGAATGCTTCCTCGAACCGGTCCATCGGATACGCCGGTCCGATCGCGGGCTGGAGATCCGTAT
>CAZAYR010000119.1:0-5264 GCA_964489365.1 uncultured Salinarchaeum sp. | reverse complement strand
CCGCGATCGCCTGGGACCAGCTGTCGTCGCGCCGGGACCGCACGGGTCGATATCCGACCCCACGCTGGGTCAGCTCGTTGACCGGCACCGGGATGCGATCCTCGCCGTGAAAGAGCCCGATCTGGACGACCTCGCCGCCGTTACGCGTATTCGCGATCAACCACTCCAGCGCGCTTTGCGCCCCAGAGGCTTCGAAGGCGACGTCTACTGCATCGACATGGACGTCCTCTTCGATCGTGGCCGTCGTGGTCGCCCCCATCTCCGCCGCGATGGGCAACCGGGAGCCCCGGTCCTCCGGCGCCCCGATCAGGGTCACGCGATCGGCCCCGCTGAACGTCGCCGCCACGAGCACGCCCAATCCGACCGAGCCCGGCCCCGTGATCGCGACGTCATCGCCCGGGGTGAACTGCGACTGGGTCAGCGCGTTGAACCCGAGCGCGACGAGCTCGAGGAAGACGCCCTCGTCGAAGGAGATGGACTCGTCGATCCGGTAGAGGTTCCGGGCGGGGATGACCGTATATTCCGCGAGTGCCCCCGGGTGCGTGTTGAGCCCGAAGATCGATCGGTCGGGACAGACGTCCGGTCGTCCTCGGTAACAGATCGGACAGGCATGACACGGGAGCCCCGGTTCCACGGTGACGCGATCGCCGACCTCCACGTCGGTGACCTCGTCGCCGACGGATTCGACCGTGCCCGCAAACTCGTGGCCGAAGATGTGGGGCAGCTGGTCGGCGTACCGCTCACTTTCGTGCCACTGGTAGATCAGCGCCTCCGCCCCGCCGTCGATCCCGACCGATTCCACCCGGATACGCGCCTCGTTGCCCGCCGGCTCCGGGACAGGGACGTCCTGGAGCGTGAACCCGGGTTCCGGCTCCTCCTTGACAAGCGCCTGCATGGACCAACCGACGGGCACTCGGTACTCATAGCCTTCGACCGAGCGCGGGGCGTTCTCCGGGATTTTTGTGAGCTGGTTGTGTTCGGATGACATGCGCGAATTTGATCCGGTGGTCGTCTCGTGTGCCGTGACCGGCGCGATCCACACGCCAACGATGTCGCCCCACCTCCCGATCACCCCCGACGAGATCGTCGAGGCGGCCGTGGGGGCCGCCGAGGCCGGCGCGAGTATCGTCCACATCCACGTCCGCGATCCCGAGACCGGGGAACCGATCACGGACCTCGCGCTGTTCCGGGAGGTCGCCGAGCGGATCGCCGACCGGACGGACGTGATCGTCCAACCGACGACCGGTGGGGCACCCACGATGGCCCCGGAGGAGCGCATCCAGGTCGTCCCCGAGCTCGAACCGGAGATGGCCTCCTGTAACATGGGCTCGATCAACTTCGGGCTCTACCCGCTCCTGCAGCGATACGACGAGTTCCAGTACGATTGGGAGGAAGCATACCTGCGCGGCACGCGGGATCTCATCTTTCAGAACACGTTCGCGGATCTCGAGACGATCCTGCCGGTCTTCGCCGAGCACCGCACGATGCCGGAACTCGAGTGCTACGACGTCGGCCACCTGTACAACGCGAAGTACCTCCTCGATCAGGGCTTCCTCGAGCCCCCGCTGCACATCCAATTCGTCCTCGGGATCCACGGCGGGATCGGCGCGACGGCCGCGAACCTCGATCACATGGTCCGGGTCGCCGAGGAACTCTTCGGCGACGCGTTTACGTACTCGGTCATCGGCGCCGGCAACAAGGAGTTCGCGCTGGGCTCGCAGGCCGTCTCGATGGGCGGTAACGTCCGGGTGGGCCTCGAGGACAACCTCTACTTGGGGCCGGGCACGCTCGCGGAACGCAACGCCGACCTCGTCGAGAAGATGGTCGATCTGGCCCACGAGCTCGCGGGGCGCCGCCCGGCGACACCGGAGGAAACCCGGGAGTTCCTGGGGTTGAAGGGTGCAAGCCAGACGGCCTTCGGGTGATCTCAGTGGGCACGAGCAATTTCGACGAGCTCGCGGTGATCGGCGCCGGGCGCATGGGCCACGGCATCGCGTTGACGTACGCCCGGCACGGCCACCGGGTCCGGGTTCATGACGTGGACACGGACGTGCTCGCCTCGTGCGAGGATCGGATCCGTGGCGCACTCGAGACGCTGGCCGCGAACGGGCAGTGTGCAGACGCGGACATCGGGCCGACGCTCGACCGGCTGTCCTACCATGGCTCGCTCGCCGAGGCGGTCGGCGACGCGGACTTCGTCACGGAGGCCGTGGCGGAGGACCTCGCGGTCAAACAGCACGTGTTCGAGGCGCTCGACGCGCACACGCCCGAGGGCACGGTCCTCGCGACGAACACGTCCGGCCTGTCGATCGACGAGATCACCGCGCCGGTGGCTGATCGGGAGCGCGTTCTCGGCACACACTGGTTCAACCCGCCGTACATCGTCCCGCTCGTCGAGATCGTGCACGGGTCCGACACGGCAGCGGAGATCGTCGCGGACGTTCGCGAGCTGATCGCCGCGGTCGGGCAGACGCCGGTGGTCGTCCGCGAGGACATCCCGGGGTTCATCGGAAACCGAATCCAGATGGCGATGGCCTACGAGGCGCTCTCGTTGCTCGACCGGGGCGTCGCGAGTGCCGCGGACATCGACCGCGCGGTCAAGGCCGGCTTCGGGTTCCGCCTGCCGCTCATGGGGATCTTCGAGAAGATCGATCAGTCGGGGATCGGGATCCACCACGAGGTCGAACGGTCGCTGATGCCCGCGCTCGATCGCGGGGCGCAGCCGAGCGAACCGCTCGCCAACCTCGTCGAGGCGGGCCACGACGGGCTCGAGACCGGCCGGGGCATCTACGACTGGCGCGACGAGGATGGGGAGGCCGTCGAGGCGGGCCGGGACGAGGCGCTGCTGGCGTTGCAGGAACTGTTCGATCGGAACGTGACGGACCCGCCACCCCAGCATTATGCGCCCGGTGCGGACATGGAGGGCGGCGAATGATCGACCTGCACGGGCAGACGGCGTTCGTCACGGGTGGCGGTCAGGGGATCGGGCAAACGATCTGCGCGCGGCTGGCACGCCACGGTGCGGACGTCGTCATTGCCGATCTCGAGGAGACGGCGATGGACGAGACCAAAGCCCTCGTCGAGGCCGAAGGCGGCCGCGGGATCGTCCGTCCGCTGGATCTGCGAGACGAAGACGCGGTCGCGGAGGCGGCGACCGCCGCGCTGGAGGCATGCGGATCCATTGAGATTCTCGTCAACAACGCCGGGATCGCCGGGCCGACCGCGCCCTGCGAGGATGTCTCCGTCGAGGAATGGGATCACACCATGGAGGTGAACCTGCGGGGCATGTTCCTGATGACCCGCGAGCTCTTGCCGGGGATGAAGGACCAGGAATACGGCCGGATCGTCAACATCTCTTCGATCAGCGGGAAGCGCCCGTTGACTCACCGGACGCCGTATGCGGCCTCGAAAATGGGCGTCATTGGGTTTACCCGCACGCTGGCCACGGAGGTCGGCGAGTACGACATCAACGCGAACGCGATCTGTCCGGGCCCGGTCGAGGGCCCGCGCATCCAGCGCGTAATCGAAGGGCAGGCCGAGGCCAGGGAGATGCCCGTCGAGGCGGTGCGCGAGGAGTTCCAAGCCGAGAACCCGCGCGACGAGTTCGTCCAAGCCGAGGATGTCGCGGCGAGCGTGGCGTATCTCTGCTCGGCGGACGCGACCCGGATCACCGGCGAGGACCTGAACGTCTCGGCCGGCCTCGTGATGTACTGATCACGAGCGCCGAGCGCCGCGAACCAGTGCGCAGTTCGGGTGACATCCCGAATCGCGTGGCAGGCGTGTATCCGACCGGAGCCGTCGGAGGGCAGGCACGGAGGCAGATGGGGATCGGCGCAGGACCGACAGGCGCTCGCCCCAAGCTTCTTTTTAAACGGACTTGATCTCTCGCCGATGCACCGAAGCACCGCCATCGGGCTCGGGCTATTCCTCGTCGGCCTGATCGGCTACGTCGCCGGGATCTACGCCGGTTACCCCGGACGATCGTTCTCGATCACGGCCGTCATGAGCGGGATCACGATCGCCGCGATCGGCCAACAGACCGCGGCACGGGGTCCGTCATGAGCCTGCTGGCCGTCATCTACACCACTGATGGGGTCGAACATTTCCAGGACCTCGATCGAGCGCTCGCGGCCGAAGGCGAAACCTGGGTGCACGTCGACGATCCGGATACCGACGAGCTGGAGGCGATCCGGGACCGGTTCGGGCTCGATCAGCTCGCCGTCGACGACGTGCTCCACCAGCAGACCCGGCCCAAGACCCAGGAGTACGAGGGTCACACGTTCGTGATGATGAAGACGGCTCGGCTGAGCCGCCGGGCGGACGTGGAGTTCCGGAAGGAGGTCCAGACCGATCCCATCGGCTTTTTCATCGGCGAGGATTGGCTGGTCACGATGGCCGGAGCGGGGGTGGAGATCGTCGATCCGACCGCGCCCGAGTGGCAGCGCAACCCAGGACGGTTCGCCACGCGGGGCACCGATTACCTCGCCTATCGGATCATCGACGGGCTCGTGGACGGCTACTTCGACCTCCTGGACGAGATCGAGGACGACATCGAAGCCGTCGAGGAGCGGGTCCTCGACGAGCCCGATCCCCAGATGCTGGAGGATCTGAACAACGTCAGACGCGATCTCCTGGCCTTCCGGAAGGTCGCATGGCCGGCGCGTGAGGCGATGGCCTACCTCTCGCGAGGGGATATCCCGGAGGTCGAGGATGCCAACGAGAAGTACTTCCGGGACGTCTACGATCACCTCGTCCAGGTGGTCGATCTCATCGAGACCTACCGCGATCTGACCGGGGGGTCACGGGACATCTACCTGAATGCCGTCTCGCAGTCGACCAACGAGGTCATGAAGACCCTGACCGTCGTCGCGACGATCTTCATTCCGCTGACGTTCGTGGTCGGCGTCTACGGGATGAACTTCGCGGACTCCCCGTTCGCCATGCCCGAACTCTACTGGACCTACGGGTACCCGGCCGTCATGATCGGGATGGGGATCCTCGCCGGACTGATGTTCCTCCATTTTCGCGGCCAGGAGTGGATCTAATGTCGCCGGTGATGACGTGTGGAACGAGCTCCCGGGAACACGGGATCGATGACGGCCAGATCCCGGCCGTTTCAATGCGAAGTTGCCTCCCTCGTCCGCGGTGACCCTCGCCACAGCGCTTCGCAGGCCTCACAGACACGATCGCTCGGCGACACCCGCGAGTCACACTCCGGACAGAAATAGCCCCCGCCACCCCCGAGAAAACGATATGTGGCTGCC
>CAZAYR010000118.1:0-8207 GCA_964489365.1 uncultured Salinarchaeum sp. | reverse complement strand
AGCGACCCGTCGCGGCGCGCGCTGGGGCACGCCCTAGAACTGGCCGTGTCCGTCGGGGCGACGCTCCACGTGCTTGCGGTGGTCGAGCCCGGCCCGGGGTCACTGTTGTTCGGGGTCGACGAAGTCGACGAGCTCAACGAGGCGATGGTCGACCTCGTGGAGGCCATCCGGGCCGAGAACGGGGGGAGCGGCGTCGACATCCGGTGTGACGTCCGCCGGGGCGAGCCGGCGTACGAGGTCATCCTCGCGTACGCCGACGAGGCCGGCGCCGACCTGCTCGTCGTGAGCCGCCGGGGCGGATCCGGGCTTCCCGGCGGGCTCTTCGGGAGCACGACCGATCGGATCGCGCGTGTGGCCGACACCCCCGTGACCCTCGTGCCGGCCGAGTGAGGCCGAACCCCCGCTTCGGCAATGACATGTCAGCAACGGGGTCCAGTAGGAACTACCTTCGAAGGAGCACGAATGCGGCCGCGGAGGCCGGCCGTGATCCCCGTCGATTACCTGTCGCCGCCGCCGTGGCGCCGGCGGGAACCGATCGCTCTTTTGGACAACGTTCATACACCCGGATATGTCACCGACCGGGCCGGGGACCGAGGGGGTCAGTGAGCGCAATGGGGTTCCCGCCGCGATCGGCCTCGCGCTCGCCCCGTTCGCCCTCACGGTCGTCCTGGTGACGGTCGCCTACGGGGTCGCGGGGCCGGCCACGCTCGCCCAGTTCCCCACCGCTGTGTACGCGCTTGCGAACCTCGGCGTGGTTGCCGCGTTGGTGTGGTGGCTGCCGGCGGAAGTCCGGGCCCGGATCCTGCCGTACCGTCGGCCGGAGGCCCGGGAGCTCGCGGTGGCCGTAGGGCTCGCGTGCCTGACGATCGTCGTCATCGACCCGGTCGCGACGACGGTCGCCGAGCTCGTCGGCGCGGGCGATCCCGGAACGGGTTCGCTGGCTTCGTGGCTCGACGCGGCCATCTACGCGACGAGTGCGATCGTGATCGCGCCGATCGTCGAGGAAGTGCTCTTCCGCGGGGTGGCCCTCGAGGCGCTCCGTCGGCAGTTCGACGTGCTCGTCGCGATCGGGGGATCGGCGGCCCTCTTCGGCGCGATTCACCTCCTCAGCGGGGGTCTTCCCGGGGTGCTCGCGGCGCTTTTCGGGGGGATCGGCTACGCCTGGATGCGCATCCAGTTCGAGAACCTCGCCGGCGCCTCCCTCGCGCACTTTCTCAACAACGTGTTCTGGGTGGCGGTCACGCTCGGGGTCCTCCCGGACGTGGTGCCGGGTTGATCGGCGCCTGGACAACGCCGGGGGACCGCCGGCCGACGCGCCGACAGCGACACCTGCGCGAACACAGGAACTTTCTTTGTCCGGTCGGTGCCCGAGGGCGCATGGCCACGGACGCACGGGCGGAACTCGAGGCCTGGATCGACCGATATTTCGACGCGCTCATCGAGAACGCCCCCGGCCGGCTGCCCCTGGCGGATGACGTCCGGTTTACCGAGAACGGCCAGCGCCTCCCGATCGGCGAGGGGCTCTGGCGGAGCATGCACGAGGTGGGTGCCTACCGGCTGACCGTCACGGACGTGGCGGCCGGGGTCGTGGCGATGATCGGCACGGTTCGCGAGGACAGCGACGAGCACGCAGGCGGGATCCCGACGACGATCGCCCTCCGGCTTCGCGTCGCGGAGGACGAACTGACCGAGATCGAACAGATGGTGCTCCGCCGGGATGCCGACACGGCCGAGGACATCGAGGACCTCGGGGAACCCCGGGCGACCTTCTCCGAGGCGGTCGACACGCCCGCGTCCCGCGGCGAGCTCATCGAGACGGCTGACCTGTATTTCTCGGGCTTGCAGGGCGCCGGGCCCGACGCCACCTGTCCCTTTACCGAGGACTGCCACCGCATCGAGAACGGGCGACCGACGACGAACGTGCCCGTGCCGGAGGGGGACACCGCCCCCGATCCGGCCGAGGCGGAGACGTACTCGATCCACTGGAGCGCGGCCGAGCAGTTCGCCTCGGGGCTCACCAAGTTCGTGACACGCATCCGGGATCGCCGGTTCGTCGCCGTGGATCGGGCCCGCGGCGTGGTCTTTGCCTTCGGCTTCTTCGATCACGCCGCCGGGGCGACCCGCACGTTCGAGACCCCGGACGGGCGGACGGTCACGGCCGGTCCCGCGCAACCGTGGACGTGGTCCATCGCGGAGGTGTTCAAGCTCGAGGACGGCCGGATCGCCGACATCGAAGCGATCATGCGCGAGGTGCCCTACGGCATGCCCTCGGGCTGGAGCAATCGGGTCGAAGCGATGTCCGACCGCCCCCGGAACGTGACGGGCTATTCCGACGGGTGAGCTCTCGGGCAAGCGGGGAAGAGAGATCCTTGAACGGGGTGAGGATGTGGTATCCCGGATTGCGCAACGTCCAGTCCGTGCCGAACGACGACCGCGACCAACGCGCGAAAGGGGTTTCCGGCGTATTACAAATAATACGCCAATGGCGACCGTGAGTCTCCGCGTCCCGGACGAGCTCAAACGCAAAATGGACGAACACGATGAGATCAACTGGAGGGCAGTGCTGCGCAGGCGACTCGAGGACAAGATTCAGGAAGTCGAACGACGGGATGTCGCGCGGGCCGTCGCCGTCAGTGAACGTCTCAGCGGACAGATCGATCAGGAAGCCGTCGCCGACACCAATACGGGACGGTAATTCGGGAGTTCCGAGACCGGCGACGCCGGGGTGGGTAACCCCGTGGCCGCAATCGTGATCGATGCGAGCGTCGTCGTGAAGTGGTACATCCCGGAGCAATTTCACGAGCAGGCACGGACGCTACGGGAACGGTATCTCCCAGGCCAAATCGATCTCGTGGCCCCGTCGTTGCTACCGTACGAGGTGCTCAACGCACTTCGATATAGCGGACACTTCGAGGCGGACGCGCTTGCGGAAGCCAGTCGATCCCTGTCCGCATACGGCATCGAATGGGTCCTGTTTGCGGAACTTGGTGAAGTTGCGGGCATTGCACGGCGCCTTGATATTACTGGATACGATGCGGCCTACGTGGCGCTCGCTCGAGAACGAGCGGCCACGGTGTATACCGCTGACGAAACCCTGCTCGAGGATGTCGCGGAACAGGTTGCCGAGGAACGCGTCGAGCATCTCCGCGAACTCGGCAACTAACCGCGTGAACCCGCTTACGCCGATTCCGTCTCGTCACCGAACAGGCCGGCCGGCAGGACCGCCCACACCACCACGGCGGCGATGATGACCGCCCCGATGGCCGCGTTCGTCGTGACCGCCATATCGTAGCCGAGGTAATGGACCACCGTCCGGATCTGCACGATGAACGGCAACAGCACGGCGATGACCACGAGCAACGTCCCGGGCGCGACCCGCATCAGATCATCACCCCCAACCCGGGTGCGTACTCGAGAAGCTGTACCAGGATCATCTGCGGGTAGGGGCTGCCGCCCGGCCCGAACAGGCCGCTCCGGTTGATGATCGCGCCGAGCGGGAGCGCGTAGGCCAGGATCACCAGCAGCACGGCCAGGCCCATCCAGAGCTTCAGGTTGTCCAGCACCAGGGGGGCATGGTCGGATCCCGAAAGCGCCTCGGCGTAGCCGTTCGACGGCACCAGCGAGCCGTCCCGATCGCCCAACAGCGTCGCGACGAGCACGGCGAAAAACAACACGAGCGAGACGAACAGCAGCGAGCCGCCGATGACGATCCCCCAGTCGAGCTCGGCGACGCTCCCGAAGGCCGGTTCGAACGCGAAGTTGCTGTATTGGGGCTCGGCGGTCCGTCGCGGGATGCTCGCGAGCCCGGCGCGGTGCATGGCGTTCGACATGAACGTCATGCCGACGAACCAGAGGACGACCTGCCAGAGCGCGACCGCCCGGACGCGCAGAGGCTTGCCGGTTAGCTGGGGCACGAACCAGTAGGCCGCGGCCATGAACGTCAGCGCCACGGCCGTCCCGACGGTGAGGTGGAAGTGCCCGACGATCCAGAACGTGTTGTGCACGAGGTAGTTGACGTTCATCCCCGCGTTGATCATCCCGGAAAAGCCCGCGGCGGCGAACATCAGTCCGGCAAACGCCATCCCGGTAAAGACCGGATCGCGCCAGGGCAGGGCCTTCAGCCACCCCAGGTAGCCCGTCCCGCCGCGCTGTCTGGCGCCGTGCTCGATGCTGGCGACGACGGTAAAGGCCGTCAGCAGGCTCGGGAGCAACAGGAACATCGTGTTCGTCATCGCGACGAACTTGAACCCCTCGGCGATGCCCGGATCGAGGTACTGGTGGTGGATGCCCGTCGGCGTCGAAAGGAGCAGGAAGAGGACGAAGACCACGCGGGCCAGGGGATCGCTGAACAGCTTGCCGCCGGCGAGCTTCGGCAACAGCAGGTACCACAGCAGGTAGGCGGGCATCAGCCAGAAGTACACGACCGCGTGGCCGAAGTACCAGAACATCGTCCGCGTGAGCAACGCGTTGACCTGGTCGAAGATGCCCAGCGACCACGGGAGCAGGAAGCCCACGACCGCAAGTGCGACTCCGAGACTCGAGAGGTACCAAAAGCCCATCGTCGTGAGGACCATGAACGTCGGCAGCGGGATCCGCTCGTCGGGGTGCTCGGTCCGCCACGCCCGGTAGGAGCGGAACCAGTCGTACCCGGCCAGCCAGGTCCCCACGACGAACAGCGCCAGTCCGAGATAGAACAACGGGTGGGCCTGCATCGGCGCGTAGAACGTAAAGAGGACGGCCGCGCTGAGATCGAGCCCCTCGATGAGCCCCCCGAACATCGCCAGCGCCGCCAGGACGATCCCGCCGGACATCAGGCCGTACCACACCCAGGAAAACCGCAGGTCCTCGAGGCCCCGATCGAGGCTCGTCGTGACCCCCCAGGTGAATAGGCCCACGAGGAAGAAGATCGTAAAGGTCAGCGCCAGGAGCACGCCGTGGATCGTCAGCACGGTGTAGTAATCCGTCGAGTCGATAACCCGGAGGACATCGGTGCGGTGGAGCACCTGGATCAGCCCGAAGAGCCCGCCGATCGCGAGGGCGATGAACGACGAGAGTAGCGTCGCGCGGATCAGCCGCGCCTCATCCGGAAAGCGGTCGACGTACGCGCTCATTCCTCACCCTCCTCCATCGAGAACTCCTCTTCGGGGACGACCCGGAGTTCGGCCTCCATAATGTGGTGGAACTCCCCGCAGTACTCCGTACAGATGATGCCGTAGGTCTGCGGTTCGCCGACCTCGACGGTCATCGAGGTGACCTCCCCCGGGATCACCATGGCGTTCGCGTTCGTCCCGACGACGTTGAAGCCGTGGATGACGTCGCCGCTTGTGACCTTGAACGTGACCGTGCTGTTGGCGGGGACCACGATATCACCGGGGATGAAGCTCGGGTGGATCGCCCGGATGTAGACCTCGTACTCGTCCTCGCCGACCTGGTACACGCCGGGGTCGCTGAACTGGGGATGCTCGTCGAGCGCGTTCGGATCGACCGGCTCCCCGCCGGCGTCGATCATCGCCACCCCCGCCCCGACGGCCCCGTACACGATCGTCGCGATGAACAGGACGATGAGCACCATCGCGGCGACGATCCAGAGGCGCTCGTACTGGTGGATCTTCACACGAGCACCCCCACGACGGTGAGCTCGCGGCCCAGGAACTCGATGAAGTAGACGGCGACCCACAGGAACAACAGGATCAGAAAGTAGCCGGCAAGTAACAGGAGCGTGCCGATCGGGTTGAACTCGTCGTGACCGATCTCGATGCTAGCATCGGTGCTCATGGCGGGGATATCCGCAGCGCGTGAAATTAAACCGGCGGCGCAGTTCTCAGCCGCTTAGAACCGGAGCGAGTTTAACGTGGCCCGTGCAGAACCGGCCGAAATTCGGAGGCGAACGCGGCGCCCTGGATGGATCCACGAGGAATGTCGAACGCCCGGTTGCCGGGCATGACCGGATGGAACGCCGCGATCAGTTCTGGCGCACCGAGCTGAACACCGGCTCCGGGTCGGTCGGGATCCGCGCGTCACAGACCCGGATCCGACCGTCGCTCCGGACGAACACGTTCCAGGACTCGACCTGAAACCCGAGGAGAGTCGGCGGGGCCTCGGCACGGTGGCCATGATCGAACAGGGTATCGATCGCGTCGGGATCGACGAATTCGTAGAGGGGCGGGAGCTCCGCCGGGTCGACGTCCGCGGCCGCCGATACGGCCTCGACGATCGCGGCCGCCGCCGATTCGTGCTCCGCTCGATACTGCCTGTCCACGACAGGGGTGCACCCACGGTAGACCTTCGGGCCCTGCGTCGCCATACCGGCCCTCCGAAGAGTGGGGCCATCATCCTTACGCCGGTTCTCACCCGCTGCCACCGGCGGCCGGGGGTACCACCAGCCAAGGGCGTCGGTAACGGGAATAGATGGTGAACCCCGTTCTCCTCGGGGTGACACATTCCTTTTTTCTTGGGGGAGGCCGCCGTGGTTCAGTATGGAGCGGATCAAGGCCGTGCTCGCGGGCGCCGCCGTCGTGGCGCTGATCTTCGGCGGCTTCGTCGCGATCCGGACGATCAGCCGGTTCCTCCGGGCGACCGTCTGGTTCGCCGAGACGGTCGGGCTCCTGGCCTTTGCCCTCGTGTTCGGGTACGTCACCTACCGTGTCCTGTGGGGGACGACCGACGATCCGCGGAGGCATTGACCGCCAGCTACGCGGTGGGTTACTACAGGGTCCCCCAAGCTCGGTTTTTTCAATGGCCGCTGTGGAGGGTTGGGTCTCGAACTTGCCCTCCCGTGCGGGGCTATCGCTTCGCGTCGCCGAGGTGACCCTGTCCGTGGGCCTGTTCGCGTTACTGGCCATCGTCGCCCTCACACAGGTGACCCGCCCGCCGGCGACGGTCACGGGTTGGCGGATCGCCACCGGGTTCGTCCTGCTCGGCTTGGTCGCGATGGGCGTCGACGCGACCGTGCGCGCGTCCGATCCCGTCTGGGCGAGCTACGTGGCGGTGCTCGCGGCCGGCGTCGTGTTGATCGAGGGCCTCTACCGGGTCAGCGGGCCGGTCTTCGCTGCCGGGGGATCGAGTCGGTGGTCGCAGGGCCTGTTCCTGCTGGCCTTGGCAGTGTTCCTCGTCGGGTATCCCGACCCCCGGCGGTGGGCCTTGCCACGTTGGGCTGTGTTCGCCGGGTTCGCTCTCGTCGTCGCCCTGTTCATGTGGCATCTCGTCGGCACCGCCACCGCGCCGACGTGGCCGATCTGGGCCGTCGTCGTGGCGGGGACCAGTCTGTTCGTCATCCCGCGGTTCGTGCCCCGGTGGGGTTTGTTCGCGGCCGTGGGGGCGCTTGCGGCACTCGCGATCGTGCCGGCCATCGTCGCCGTCGTCGCCGGCGAGTTCACATTCTGGTTCGCCGACGTCGAACGGTGGGCGCAGACGCTCCCCCTGGTCGACGTCCGGATCGCGGGATGGTACGGACACACCTCGGTGTTCAACAACGTCAACGTGTTCGGCCTGCTGACGTTCGCGGGCGTGGGGGCGGGGATCCCGCTCGTGCATGCGGCCGTCCATCAGCGGCGACCGGTCGCCGGCGGCGCGGCGAGCGTCGTTGTCCTGGTCTCGGCAGCCGGATTGGTGCTCTCGAACAGTGGCGCCGCCTGGCTGGCCGCCCTCGTCGCCATCGGCCTCTACGGCGTCTATCTCCTGTTGGGCCGGCGCGCTATCGTGCCGGCGATCGTCGTTGGGGGCCTCCTCGGCACGGTGATCCTCTGGGTGACCGCGACCGGCCGCGTCCCGGTCGACGACAGCGGCCGGTTCGACCGGTGGGCCGCGAGCCTCGCCGCGTACCGTGCGGCGCCCGCCCCGTTCGGGCACGGGTTCGTCTCCACCGCCGAGTTCGTCGGGGCGTACCTCGCGACCGGGGCGGACACCCCGCATAACTCCTATTTCGATATGCTGATCCGGATCGGGTGGGTCGGACTGACCGGCTATCTGGTCGTGGTCTTCGGCCCGATCGTCCGGGGGTTGGCGCGATATCGTGACGTCCACGTCGGGGTCCTGGTGCTCGCGCTCGGGTGGGCGATCCATCACCTGTTCGAATCCTATACCGTCTTCCAGTGGACGCTCCCCGCCGTGCTCGCCGCCTTGACGTTCGGCTACCTGCTCTGGGACGGTCGGTTTTTTACTGAGAGAGGAGTCAGATCTTCCAAATAAACGGAGACAGACTCTTGGCA
>CAZAYR010000117.1:0-8443 GCA_964489365.1 uncultured Salinarchaeum sp. | reverse complement strand
GTCGGGGTGATCACCTTCGCGTTCGGGGTACTGTGTTTCACCCCCGTCCCGATCGACATGGTCACGTGAGACGGGGCGTGGTTAGCCGTCACCGTGATCGAAACCCCGGTCGGGAAGCCGCCGGCCGTCGATGGTCACGCCGGACTCGGTGACCCGGCCGATCCTGGTCACCCCGGCTTCGACGCTGATTCCCTCCATCGATTCGGTCGGGGCCGTGCACACCAGTTCGAAATCCTCGCCGAAATAGAGGGCGCGGTCGTCGTGCGCGGGTAGCGCGGAATCCACCGGGATCGATGCGCCGTCGATCGCCATCCCGCATCCGCTCGCTTCGGCTAACTGGTAGAGCGACCGCGCAAGCCCGTCGCTGGCGTCGATCATCGCCGTCGCGGCCTCGGCCAACCGCTTTCCCTCGGCGACACGCGGGGTGAACTGGAAGAGCGTGTTCCCCGCGTTGTGGTCGCCGGCTTCGAAGCGATCCATCGCGGCCGCGGTGCGCCCGAGCGTTCCCGTGACGTAGATCCCTTCACCGGGGGTCGCCCCGCTCCTGGACACGGGGGCCTCGGCCCGTCCGACGACCGCGGTCGCGACGGTAAATTCGTCGTGGGTATCGAGATCGCCACCGATGTAGTCGGCGTCCGTGCACGCACAGACGTCCTGGGCACCGTCTACGAAGGACTCGAGTTCCTCCGGTTCCAGCGTCGGCGCCCCGTAGGCCGCGACCGCCGCAAGGGGATCCCCGCCCATCGCCGCGACATCCGAGAGTGACGCTCCGACCGATCGCCATCCGGCCGTATAGCGGGTGACCCCCGCCGGGAAGTCCGTCCGGTCGTGGAGCATGTCGATCGTGAATACGAGGCCATCGATCAGCCCCGCATCGTCGCCGGCGCCGGGAACTAATTCGGCGAGGGCCGCAAGCGCCGCCCGCTCGTCCATAACGCCGCACGGCCGCCCGGCGCGAAAAAGCTCCCGCCCGAGACGATGCGTTTTTACGATCAACCGGGGTATCGGAGGCCATGCCGACGTTCTATGACGTACCGCCGGATGCGTTGATCGACGCACTCGCCGTCCGCCTCGACGGGCGGGTAGAGGAACCGGACTGGGCCCGCTATGCCAAGACGGGCGCCGATCGCGAGCTCGCGCCAGTGCAGGACGATTTCTGGGCGCGGCGCGCGGCGAGCATCCTCCGGCGGATCGGGCTCGAAGGGCCGGTCGGGGTCGGCTCGCTTCGGACCCATTACGGCGGGAGCAAGGAAGGGACCAATCGCTACGGCGTCGCGCCGGCCTCCCACGCGGACGGGAGCGGGAAGATCGTCCGGACGATCGTCCAGCAGCTTCAGGAGGAGGAGCTCGTCGACGAGGCGGGCTCCGCCGGCCGCCAGCTCACCGGCGAGGGCCGGAGCCTTCTCGATTCCGTCGCCAGTGAGGTCCTCGAGGACCTCGTCGAGGAGCGCCCGGAGCTAGAACGGTACGCGTAGATCCTCGGGTCCGTAATCATTTTCCCCAGCCGTCAAATACAACCGTGATACCATGAGTGGCCAGCCCGACGAGGACCGACTCGACGAACTCCGGGAGGAACGCCTCCAGGAACTCCAGGAACGGCAGCAGGGCGAGGGGGACGGCGCCCCCGACGAAGCCGCCCAGCAGGCCGCCCAGGAGCAAGCCGAAGCCCAGAAACAGGCGATGCTCCGCCAACACCTGACCGACGGGGCCCGCAAACGGCTCAACTCCGTCCGGATGAGCAAGCCCCAGTTCGCCGAACAGGTGGAACAGCAGGTGCTGGGACTCGCCCAGAGCGGGCGCCTGCGTGACAAAATCGACGAGGACCAGATGAAGGAGCTCCTCAAGGAGCTCACCCCGGATTCCCGCCAGTTCGATATCAAGCGACGCTGAGATGGACGTCGGGCTGCTGTTTTCCGGCGGCAAGGATTCCTCCCTCGCCGCCCTGTTGCTCGAACGGTTTTACGACGTCACGCTCGTGACCGTCCACTTCGGTATCGGGGAGGACTGGCGTCACGCGCAGGAAACGGCCGAGGCGCTCGGGTTCCCCTTCGAGGACCTGCGGTTGGTACGCACTGTCGCCGAGGAGGCCGTCGACCGGATCGTCGCGGATGGCTACCCGCGCCATGGCATCCAGCGCGTCCACGAGTCCGCCATGGAGGCCCTTGCCCAGGAGGCCTACGGCGGGATCGCCGACGGGACCCGACGGGATGATCGCGTCCCGACGGTCCCACGAGCGCTCGCACAACGTCTCGAGGACCGGCACGGGGTCCGACACATCTCCCCGTTGGCTGGATTCGGGCGGGCGGCCGTCGACGAGCTCGCCGACCGCGACCTCGAAGTCGAGGTCGGGCCCAGCGCCACCCTGGATCGGGCCGATTACGAGGCCGAACTCCGGGCGTTGCTCGCGCAGCGAGCGGGCGAAGGCGCGGTCGAGGAGATCTTCCCCGCCCACGAACAGACGGTCGTCCACGGTCGCGTGCGAGCCCGGTGAACGAACACCTTCAAGCGCGCCAGCCCCGAATCTCCGGCCATGTACGACCGCGTCAAGGGGTTCCGCGACGTCTATCCCGAGGAGATGGGCGCCCAGCGGATCGTCATCGATACGGTCGAGGAGGTCGCCCGACGCTACGGGTTTCGGGAGATCGCCACCCCCGCCCTTGAACGGACCGAACTCTATGTCGAAAAGAGCGGCGAGGAGATCGTCGAGGAGCTGTACTCATTCACCGACAAAGGGGGTCGATCCCTCGCGCTGACCCCGGAGCTCACCCCCACCGTCGCCCGGATGGTCGGCGAACACGGCCAGGAGCTCACCAAGCCGATCAAGTGGTATTCGACACGGCCGTTCTGGCGGTACGAGCAGGTCCAACAGGGTCGCTTCCGGGAGTTCTACCAAACGAACGTCGACATCCTGGGCTCGGCCGAGCCGGCGGCCGACGCCGAAATCCTCGCGTTCGCCGCGGACGCGCTCCGGGAGCTCGGCTTGACGGCCGAGGACTTCGTCTTTCAGGTCTCACACCGGGAAATCCTCGAACGGTTGCTCGTCGACGTCAGCGAGGATGTCGACGTCACCGCGGGGATGCGCGCGGTCGACAAGCGGGACGACCTCGAACACGACGCCTATCTGGCGGAGCTCCAGGGCGCCGGCCTGACCGCGGGCGAAGCCCGCTCCTTCGATACCCTGCTCGATCGGGCGAACGCGGATCCGGAGGTGTTACTCGCCGAGACCGACGACGAGGGGATCGCGGCGGCCGTCGAGGAGCTCCGGGCTGTCCTGGCCGCCGCCGAGCGGCTCGGTGTCGATGCGGTCTGCGAGGTCTCCCTGGAGACCGCCCGGGGGCTCGATTATTACACGGGCGTCGTGTTCGAGTGTTTCGACACCACCGGCGAGGTCAGCCGGGCCACCTTCGGCGGCGGGCGCTACGACACGTTGATCGAATCGATCGGGGGGCCGTCGATCCCCGCCGTCGGGGTAGCGCTCGGGATCATGAACTCGACGCTCCCGTTGCTCCTCCAGCGGGCCGGGGTGTGGCCGTCCGCGGCGGCCGGGACGGATTACTACGTGCTCGGCGTCGGCGACACGGCGACCGAGGTCGCGGACATCGTCCGTACGCTCCGGGGAAGGGGGAATGCCGTGGAGATGGACCTGGCCGACCGCAGCTTTGGCGGACAACTCTCCTACGCGGACGCCTGCGGGGCCGAGACCGTCATCATCGTCGGCGAGCGGGATCTCGCCGACGGGAAGGTGACGGTCAAGGACATGGGCAGCGGCGACCAGGTCCAGGTGCCCGTCGAGGACGTGCCTGGCGAGCTCGAGCAGCCACACTACGAGGATTTCGCGGCCGCGGTCGGCGAGCAGCCGTGACGGAGACGTACCGCGCGTTCCGGATCGCGTACGACGGCCGGGGATATCGCGGTTTCCAGCGCCAGCCCGACCAGCCTACCGTCGAGGGGACACTCCTCGAGGCCTTCGAGGAGCTCGACGCCGATACGGACGCGTACGCCGCCGCAAGCCGCACCGACGCCGGCGTCTCCGCGGCGGCCCAGACCGTCGCGATCCGGTGTCCGGCCTGGCTCGACGTCGAAGCGTTGAACGGCCGGCTCCCGGCTGCCGTACGAGCCTGGGCCCACGCCGACGTCCCGCCGGAGTTCCATCCCCGCTTCGACGCCACCGGCCGCGAATACCGCTACGTCCACTACGCCCCGGATGTGCACCTCGATCGCCTCCGGCAGGCCTGCCAGCGGTTGGTCGGACGCCACGACTTCCGCCATCTGACCGCTGACTCGGGGGAGACCCACCGGACGCTCCGCACGGTCGAGGTGCGGCGAGACGACCCCTTCGTGCGGTTCCGGTTCGAGGCGCCGTCCTTCCTCCGGCACCAGGTTCGGCGGATCGTCACCCTCCTCGACGAGGTCGGACGGGGGGCACGTTCCATGGACGAGCTCGAGGCGATCCTCGCCGGGGATCCACTGCCGGGCGAACGTGGTATCCGCCCCGCCGACCCCCGCTCGTTGGTCCTCCTGGATATCCGATACGAGGGCGGTCCGTTCGAGGGCCCATCCGGTGATCGCCCGCCAGTGACAAGTGCCTTCGAGGAGCTGGCGCTGGACGAGGAGCGCGAGGCGGCCGCGCTGCGCTCGGTCGCCAAGCGCGTCGTGTAGGCGGAACGACCAACAGGCGTATGGCCCTACGGGCCCCCGTGCCGGGCATGGAGACCGAACGCGTGCGGATCGAGATCGGCGGCGAAGACGACGAGGTCGAACTCCCGGGCGGCGTGCTCGATTACCTCGCGGACGGCTCGCAAACCCCCGCACGGACCGCGGGGGATCTCCTCATGGTCGACTGCACCCATCGCT
Source organism: uncultured Salinarchaeum sp. (assembly GCA_964489365.1). GTDB lineage: Archaea > Halobacteriota > Halobacteria > Halobacteriales > SKNY01 > SKNY01. The sequence goes on along the minus strand of CAZAYR010000117.1, from coordinate 3,589 downwards.
TGCATGCGGAGGCCCACCATACTGAAGGGGAGACCGACGAGGATTTGCTCGCACTCGAGGAGGCGATGCGGGAGCGGTTCGAGGCACGCTTCGGGTCGTCGTTCTCGGAACTGACCGGCCACGAACACTAGCGGGCGCGGCTCGGACCATGAGTCAAAATAGGTACGTTCTTTATGTAAGTGCGAAAACAGCTAGACGAGTGGCTTGGCTATGACCGACGACCGTCCGCACGTGCTCGTCGTCGAGGACGAGCCCGAGCTGGCGGACATCTTTTCGATCTGGCTCTCGGAGGACTTCACGGTCGAAACGGTGACGAGTGGCAAAGCCGGGCTCGAGAAGTTGGATCCGATCCTCGACGTGGTGGTCCTCGATTGGCGGATCCCTGATGTCTCCGGCGAGGAGATCCTCGCCGAAATGCGCACGGCCGGACTGGACGCATCCGTGGCGGTCATCACCGGGGCCGATCCCGAAGTCGTGAATATCGAGGAGGGTGTCGATGTGATCCTCCGGAAGCCGATCCGCTCGCACGAACTCGTGGGCGCGATTCAAGAACTCGTTTGACGCTGTGCGATCCCGGTCCATTAGGACACCTCAAAGCGCCGGTCGGGTCCATCCAATGTCCCGTGTTCCGGCTAGTCGGCGTATTAACTAACCGTCCCGTCCTCGGAGGCCTCGCCGGATGTTTGGTTTCTCGGTTGTCGGGCTCGGAGCCACCGCTCGGGCGGTTCGCCTTCCGGCCGTTCGAGCGATCGACCGCACGCGATTGCGCTGGGTGGTCGGGACGGATGCGCCGGCCGCCGATCGGCTCCGGTCTCGGGAGGGCGCCGACGGGGTTGCGACACATCACCGGGCCGTCCGGGACAGCACCGACATCGCGCTCGTCGCGCCGGGTCGTGGGGAGGTCATCGAAGACTTCCTCCGACAGGAGGTGCCAGTCTTTGCCGAAGGGCCCGTGGCGTCGTCCGGGGAGCGAGCTCGGGCGCTCGTGGCGGTCGCGGACGAAGCCGACACGCCGTTCGGCGTGTCGCGGCCGCTCCGCGAGGCCCCGGTCACCCAGCTCCTCGACCGGCTGTGCGAACAGGGAATCGTTGGGCCCCTGGATCGCGTTTCGATGCGATACGGACGTCCGGCGGGTCCGGACGCGGGACCCGTGGGGCCGCCGGTGGACGACGACCGCAGCCGCGGTGCCATGACGCACCGCGGCGTGCATGCGATCGATCTCCTGTCCTGGCTGGTCGACGAGGATCCAAGCCTCGAGACCTATCGGGACGATTCCCTCGGGGGGCAGGAGGCGATTGCCGAGGTGTCCTGGACGCATCCGGAGTCGGACATCGACGGGTACGTGGAGACGAGTAGCGATCGTACGCTGTCCGATCAGGTCCGCATTGCGGGGGAGGCCGGCCAACTCGACGCGGAGCTCCGCGGCGGCCGGCTTCACATGCGCCGGCCGGGGGGTGACGATTCGACGCAGTGCGTGGAGCCGTGCGGGGACGGCGGCGCGTACCCGAGGTGGTGGGCCCACCAGTTCGCAGACTTCGTGACCGTCATCGATACGGACCGCGGGTCTTACGTCCACGGCAGGCAGGCGGTCCCCGTCATTGAGCTCCTCGAGGCGTGCTCCGCCAACCGAAGGCCCCTCGAACATGTATGGGAAGCCCTTCCCCCGACCGACGATCGCCGGGAGGTTTCCCGTGCCCGATGAGACCGTGCTCGTCACCGGGGCGGGCGGGTTCATCGGCGGGCGGTTCGCCCAGCGGTTCGTGCTCGAAGACCGCGGCGCCGTCCGGGCGCTGGTCCACCGCCGGGCCGCCCCGGGGGCGATCCGCCTCGCTCGCCTCCCGGTCGAGATCCTCGAGGGGTCGGTCACCGATCCGGAAACCGTCCGGGACGCCGTCGACGGGTGCGATACCGTCGTCAACTGTGCCGGCGGGAACCGGACCGCGATCACGAACGGCACCCGGACGCTCCTCGACGCGGCGATGGCCACGGACGTCGATCGCTTCCTGCACCTAAGCAGCGCGGCCGTCCACGGTCACGGCTTCGAGGGCGTGATCGACGAGCGGGCGCGGTTCAGCCCCGACACGTCGTATGCCGAGTGGAAGGCCACGGCCGAACGGACCATCGAACGACGGACGGCTGGGGCCGACCTCGCGCCGACCGTGTTCCGTCCGTTCATCGTGTACGGGCCTCATAGCCAGTTCGTCCTCGGGCCGCTGGAGGATATCGCGTCCGGTGCCCAGCTGGCGGACGGCGGGCACGGGACGGTCAATCAGCTCTACGTCGACAACCTGATCGACGCCATGTTGCGGGCCATGGAAACGCCAGCCGCCGTGGGGGAGGCGTTCCTCGTGGCCGATGACGAGGTGCTCTCGTGGCGGGAATACTACCGCCGTCTGGCGGGGCATCTCGAGGGACACCCACCCGTCCGGAGCGCCCCCCGGTGGCGGGTCCAGGCCCATAACTACCTCTCGTATCTCTCGGCGAATGTCACACCCCCGTTCCGATGGCTCGCCCGTGTGGCCACGTCGCCGGACGTGCACCGCGCGGCCCTCGAGGAGGCAAAACGCATGCCGTGGTTGATGGATCTGTACGCCTCGGCCCCCGCCGGCATGCGGGATCGGATCCGGCGGTTCGTCGGGGGGGACGCCTCGCACACGTGGCCGCGGCCGGATCGATCGACGTGCGAACCCGGCGCGACCGTCTACGGGTATCCGAGCGAACGGGACGCCAGACAACAGACCTCCGCCGGACGTCTCTCGACCCGGAAGGCCAAGGAAGTGCTCGGATGGTCGCCCCGGATCGGTGTCGCGGAAGGGATGGCACGCGTCGGCGCGTGGCTCGCGTACGCGGAACCCCTTTCGGGCGGCGCGAAAAGCGAACGGCTAACACGGGAGCCTTGGCATGCACAGCCATGACCGAACTCCGCGAGGAAGTGCGGCGCACCCGCTCGCCAGAATACGACGTGCATCCATTGATCGTGAATCGCTGGTCCTCCCGGGCGTTGACCGGCGTGGCCATGGAGCCCGACGAGTTCATGCCGCTCTTTGAAGCGGCGCGGTGGGCCCCCTCGAGCTTCAACGCGCAACCCTGGCGGTTCGTCTACCGGACGCGTACGAACGATGGATGGGAGGACGCACTGGATGTCCTGACCGAGAAGAACCAGCGCTGGGCACAACACGCCGCCGTCCTGGTCCTCGTCGCGTCGCGACGGCGCATGGAATACAACGACCGGGAATCGTACACGCATTCGTTCGACACCGGCGCCGCCTGGGAGAACCTCGCGCTGGAGGCCACGAACCGCGGCCTCACCGCGCACGCGATGAACGGGTTCGACAAGGAGCAGGCCTACGAGGTCTTCGACGTGCCGGAACTGTTCCGGGCCGAGACGATGATCGCGATCGGGAAACGCGCTCCCGAGGAATCGCTGCCGGAGGATCTTCAAAAGGAGCCAAGTGGGCGGAAACCACTAAGTGAAATTACCATGAGAGGATCGTTCGAGGTCGAATCATCGGCTTGAACGTTCTCGTAGCCATCGAGTAGTCCATCCTGGATTCGAACCAGGGTCGTCAGCCCCAGAAGCTGACAGGAT
>CAZAYR010000116.1:0-8504 GCA_964489365.1 uncultured Salinarchaeum sp. | reverse complement strand
CGTTCGCGGCCACGGTACCACAGTGGGAGGACCATCCCGAACGCCGCCGCTGCGTGTTGACTCGGGAAGGCGTTCGTCGGTGGCCCGGAGAGGATGGTGTCGGGTTGGACTACGTGAGGTGGCGGATAGGCGTAGACCAACCCCAGCGCATACGAGATCGCGATCCCTCCGATCGCCGCTGCGAAGACGAAGAGCCCATCGAACTTCCCGGCCCGCCCGGTGAACCAGAGCGCCACCAGCACGGCCGGAATCGCCAGGGCGAGCCACTCGGCCAGGAACACGAGGATGGGGTCCAGGACGGCCGGGTCGACGTAGTCGTACACGCCGTCGTGGCCAGTCATGACCGTTGCTCCCGATGAGCGGCTATTCAACGTACCGGGTACGGACTCGGGGCACGAGTCCCAGGTTCGTGGCGACGGGAGGGGTCCAAGGCAGCCCCAGACCCGGCAAGCCTTTCTGGAAACCGCCAGCCGAAGAGACCATTACGTGCCTTGACGGTAGCCACGCCATGGACGACGAACGCTCGCCTGCTTCGAGTGGTGCTGTGGTCGAGGCAACCGTCTCTCTCGATGAGATCCCGCTCCACTCGACGACCCTCCTCACGGCCCTCGACGCCGAAGGCGTGATTCGATACGAAAGTCCAGCTATCGAACGAATCTTCGGATTCGAGCCAGCCGAGCTCGTCGGTGAACCGGTCGCCGAGTATTTCCATCCTGACGACCGCGACGCGGTGATGGCTGCCTTCCAGGACGCCGTCGAGAACGATGAATACCACATCGAGTCGGCCGAGTATCGCCACGAGACGGCGGACGGATCCTACCGCTGGGTCGAGTCCGTCACCTCGTCGAAGCCCACGCCCGATGGATACTACATCGTCAACACCCGCGATGTCTCCGACCGACGGGCACGGGAGGAGGTACTTGAACGAACGAACGAGCGTCTCGATGCGTTCGCGAGCGTCGTCAGTCACGACCTCCGGAACCCGTTGAACGTGGCTACCGGCCGGCTCGAGCTGGCCATGGAGGAGTGCGACAGCGAGCACCTCGAGCCCATCGAAACAGCGCACGACCGCATGATCGAACTCATTGGCGACCTTCTGACGCTCGCCCGGGCGGGCTCCACGGCGGACGCCCGCGAGAGCGTCTGGCTCGCCGACCTGCTCGAGGAGTGCTGGGAGACCGTCGAGACGGATGACGCCACGCTCGTCCCGGCCGTCGACGGTGCGGTCAACGCGGATCCCTCACGGCTCCAGCAGCTCCTGGAGAACCTCTTCAGAAACGCCGTCGTTCACGGCGGCGAAGACGTGACGGTGACCGTCGGCGAACTCGAGGACGGCTCGGGATTCTACGTCGCCGATGACGGGCCGGGCATCCCGGCCGACGAACGTGAGCGGGTACTCGAATGGGGCTACACGACCGCGGACGACGGGACCGGCCTCGGGCTGGCGATCGTCAAAGAGGTCGCCGATGCTCATGGCTGGCGGCTTTCGCTGTCGGCGAGCGATGCGGGCGGTACTAGGGTCGAGCTGACCGGTGTCGAGTTCGAGTGAGGCCTCGTCCCTAACGCCACCACGGCCAGTTCGGCGTCAGGTATCCGATGCCGACCGCATCGCGACTCGAACGTCGGTCTGTTTCAGGTGGTCTGTGAACCTCAGTTCGGGAGGCCGTGTCGGGACATGATGGTCACGTCAGGAGCGAGTCACCAAATGAATCCATGACCCTCGTTGGCCCACCGGATGGTTTTCGTCGGCCCGTCAGGCTTCCCTCGCGATCGTGACGGCATCGGGCGCGCTCTCGGCACCGATCAGGTGTTCAACGTTCTGGCCACGCTGGTAGTACTCACTCCACTTCTCGTGTTCGAGCCATCCCAACTCCGTCATCGTGTTCAGTACCCGCCTGATGGTCTTGCGCTGACTACGTTCCAGGTCGGTGGCGTGAATGAGCGTATCGATCTTGAACCGCTCCTCCGTCATGGCTAATCGCAATGCAGCGTCCCACACTAGATCACGGAGGGTCAAGCGTCCGGCCATATATGGTGGTCTGTGGCCCCGAGGGATATATAGGTACTTGGGAGGACACCGACCAACCCCGGGATGGGTATCGGAACTATCGAGAGTGCTCCGGGTTTCTCGATTCAGCGGGGCTCCTGCGGCATTTGGCTCGCAGATAGACGAGCCGTCGGCGGTAGTTCGGGATGGCCGACGGTCGGGCTACTGGCCGGTGGGTCAGTGTTCTGAAAATAAGGGGCGCTCGACAGGGCCGGCCGACGGACCCGCTATCCGATGCGTCACCACGATACAACTATGGTTCAGTTGAAAATCATTTGGAAGGGCTTATCGCCGCTTATCGGCCTGATAGCCGGTATGGATTTCCGCATTTCACTCCCTCGACTGAGCGGTCGGTGGCGAGCCGCGGCCATCGGGTCGGTTGGATCCGCATGCCCGGCTCCTGACACCGTCCGAAGGACCACGAGCCCGGCCCCATCATCGCCGTCTCACGTGTGTGGATTGGAGGTTGCAGCCCGTGCGAGTTCGTGAACCCTCAATTGGCGTGGCGGTGCTGACGCTCCTCATCGTGACGTCGGGGGTGGCGATCGCGAATGCACAGGGCAATCCGGTGCTCTCGGTGTTCGCCTCCGAGAACGAGTTCGCCCCCGGCGAGGACGGCGAGCTGGTGCTCACCCTCCAGAACGCAGGTGATGTGAACTATGCGACCAGTCCGGACGAGCGGGCGCGCGTCACGACGGCGCGAGACGTGGTCGTGGATATCTCGACGGACGGCGCGCCGATCGAGATCGAAGGGAACGACGATACTCAGCCCGTCGGCAACCTCCCGGAAGGCATCAGTTCACCCATCGGCGTCTCGATCTCGGTCGATCAAGACGCCGAACCGGGTACCTATGAGCTCCCGGTCAGAGTCGACTACACCTACACCCGCGTCGTCAGCCGGATCGGCGTCCATGACGGCTCCGATGGCCGGCTGCGGACCGACATCACCATCGTGATCGAGGACGACGATTCGAACTTCCGCGTCGTCGATGCGTCGGCACCCGACCTCTATCGCCCAGGCGGGCCGATCACGGTGACCCTCGAGAACGAGGGCCCGTCGACGGCGAACGATGCCACCCTCGCCATCGAGTCCGGTAGCGCCGACCTCTCGTTCAACGGCGACCAGACCGCGGAGACGTTCATCGGCGATTGGGCGCCGGGGGAGACCCGGTCGGTCAGTATCGAGGGGACGCTCGCGCCCGGCGCTGATGATCGGAGTTACCCCCTGGCGGCGACCGTCACCTACGAGAACGACGCCGGCGATAGCCGGACCTCGGATCGCCTCACGGTCGGGGTCTCACCTCAGCTCGAGTCGCGGTTCGCTATCGAGAGTGTCGATAGCTCGCTGGCTGTCGGCGAGGAAGGGACGGTGTCGGGCACGCTGGTCAATAACGGCGGTTCAGTCGCGCGGAACGTCGTCCTCGTGCTGTCAGCGGACACGCGAAACTTCGAGCCGATAGAGACCGAGTATGCGATCGGCAATCTCGAGGCCGGTGACACCGCGGCGTTCACCTATGATGCCGAGGTGAGCGAGGCGGCGGCCGGCGGCCCTCGTCAGCTGTCCTTCACCGTTCGGTATCGAGACCGCTCGAACGAGGTCGTCGAGAGCGAACCGTTGGACGCCCGGGTCGACGTCGGCCCTGAGCGAGATCGATTCAGCGTCGAGCCGATATCGGCTAGCCTGACGGCCGGTGGGAGCGGCGAGCTCCGGCTCGAGGTGACCAACGAAGGCGAGGATACCGTTACCGACATCTCGGGGAAGCTCTTCGCCAATGCCCCACTCTCGACGGGCGACGATGAGGCGTTCATCGATCGACTCGAGCCCGGCGCCAGCGCCGAGATCGTCTTCGGCATCACGGCTGGGGGCAGCGCCCTCTCGAAGACCTATCCGGTCTCGCTCGATTTCCAGTACGAAGCCGACGGTGACACTCGGCTCTCCGACACCTATCAGGTGCCGATTGCCGTCACCGTACCGGAGGATGGCGACGGTGGCCTGCCGATTCCGCTGCTCGCCGGCGGACTCATCGCCCTGATTGTCGTCGCCATGGGCTACTACGCCATCCGGCACCGGTAACTCGCGAGATGGTCCCCCAGCGCATCATCGATCGGGTCGACGACCAGATAGCCGATCGGCCCGGCAAGGTGATCCTCGCCGTCCTCGTCCTGACGGCGATCTTCGCCGGCGGGCTGGGTAACATCTCGACGGAGGCAGGCACCGAACAGTTCACCACCGGCGTGCCGGCGGAGGAGGCGTTCGAGCGCATCCAGGCGGAGTTCCAGCCAACGTTCGGTCCCGATACGGGGAGCACGCAGCTCATCCAGCACGAAGGGAACGTCCTCTCGAAACCCAGTCTCCTCCGGATGCTCCGGGTGCAACAGCGATTGCAGGAGACCGATGGCCTCCGCGTGACCGGCACGGCGAGCGCGGCCAGTATCGTCGCCCAGACCCTCGAGCCCGAGGCGACGACGCTCGATGCACAGATCCGAGCCGTCGAACGTGCCACGCCCGCCGAGATCGATGGGGCCGTCCGAACGGCTGCCGACCGAAGCCCGCAGTTCACCAGGCTGCTCTCTGACGACTTCAATCGACGGAGTGCCTCGGCCACCGCGACGATCGGGACGGTCCAACACTCGGTGCCGTCGGGCCTCGCGGCTGGTGCCGGGGTCGGTGGCTCGAGCCCGCTGACCTCGATTCAGCTTCGAGCCGAACGGGTCGTCGCGTCGGTCGATGGGAACTTCAGAGTGTTCGGGACGGGCATCTTCGCGGACGAGTTCTCGAACGTAATCGGTGACTCGCTGCTCCTCGTCGTCCCCGCTGCCGTACTGTTCATCGTCTTCTTCCTCCTCGTGGCCTATCGCGATCTCGTCGACCTCCTCCTCGGCGTCATCGCCCTCGGCATCACCATCGTCTGGACCTTCGGCTTCATGGGGCTCGCCGGGATCGCGTTCTCGCAGTTCCTGATCGCCGTCCCGCCGCTCCTCCTCGCAGTCGGTATCGACTTCGGCATCCACGCCATCAACCGCTATCGCGAGGAGCGCGAACGGGGGATGGCGATCGAGCCGAGCATGCGGATCACGACCGACCAACTCCTGGTCGCCTTCTTCATCGTCACCGGTACCACGGTCATCGGGTTCCTGGCCAATCTCTCGAGTCAGCTGGCGCCGATCCGCGACTTCGGCCTCATCGCGGCGATCGGTATCGTGTTCACGTTCATCATCTTCGGCATCTTCCTCCCCGCCGCGAAGGTCTACGTCGACCGATTGCGCCGCCGATACCCGATACCAGTGTTCAGCCAGCGACCGCTGGGATCGGCGGGCTCGGTGCTCGGCCGGCTGCTGAGCGGCGGTGTGATGATCGCGCGCGTCGCTCCGGCAGCCTTCGTTCTGGTGGCGCTGCTCTGCGCTGGCGGGGCCGGGTATTACGCGACCGGCGTCGACACCACCTTCTCCCAGGAGGACTTCCTGCCACCGGCCGACACCCCCGACTACCTCCAGCAGCTGCCCGAACCGTTCGCCCCGGGTGATTACTCGGCGGTTGCGACGCTAGACTTCCTGGAGGCCCACTTCTCCTCGAACCAACAAGACACCGTGACGGTTTATATCGAAGGGCCGCTCACCCGCGATACCGCCCTCGAATCCATCCATCGGGCGGGACGAAACCCGCCGGATTCGTTCGTCCGGAACGGCCGACAGGCCGAGTCCGAGAGTGTCATCGATACGATCGAGTCACGGGCCGAATCCGACCCCGAATTCAGACGCCTGGTCGACCGAAACGATCGGAACGACAACGGCATCCCCGATGACAATCTCCGAACGATCTACGACGAACTCTTCGAAGCTCCCGGCGCGGGGTCCTATCTCGACGACGAGTATCGGAGTGCGCAGGTCGTCTATTCGGTGAAATCCGCGGCAACCCAACGGGAGATCACTGCGGATGGCCGGGCCGTCGCCGAGCGCCACCGATTCACCGCGACGGCGACGGGGAACACCGTCGTATTCGAGGTGATCGCCGGGCTCATCTTCGAATCGGCGGTCACCAGCCTCGGGATCGCGCTCCTGGCCTCGTCGATATTCCTCGTTCTGATCTACGGCATCCTCGAACGCCGGCCATCGCTCGGGATCGCGAACCTCGTCCCGATCGTCGTCTCGGTCTCCCTGCTCGCCGGATCGATGCGGTTCTTCGGCATCTCGTTCAATGCGTTCACCGCGACCGTCCTGGCCATCACGATCGGCCTCGGCGTCGATTACTCCGTGCACATCACGCACCGATTCGCAGACGAACTCGAGGCTCGGCCGCCGATGGCGGCCCTCGAACGGACGGTCAGGGGTACCGGTGGGGCCTTGACGGGGAGCATGTTGACCACCGTCGCCGGCATCGGCGTGCTCGTGCTGGCGGTGTTCCCGGCGATCGGGCAGTTCGGTCTGCTCACGGCGCTCTCGGTGTTCTATGCCTATCTCGGCGCCCTGATCGTTCTCCCCTCCGTTCTCATCCTCTGGGCGGAACTGATCGATTCCCCACTACAGTCAGCCGTTTAATGGTCCATTAGCATGGCCGGGCACCCCCACGAAAGCTATTAACGTCCCGCCGGGCACGGTCGGACAAAGGATGCATCGCGGTAGTCGGGCCCTACTACTCGCCTCTATCATCGCCGTATCTGCCATCGTGCTCCCCATCGGGACCTTGGCGGCCCCGACGGTCTCGGCTGACTCGACGACCGCCAGCGCCATCGATGGCGACGCCCACGCACCGACCGACACCCATGGGGCGATCACTTCGGGCGAACGGGTCTGGCAGGGGTGGGAGCTCGAGATCGATGCGAGTCGGATCATCGAGGGCGACGAGCGGGCGATCGAGGTCTGGCAGGTGACCGACGACGGCCAACTGCGCCAACAGGTCGGGACGGCTGAGTCCGACGCGGAGGGGTCGGTTATCGTGGAAACGCGACAGCTCGAGGGTCGGTACGTGCTTCGATATGACGGCCAACCCGTCTACCTCCACGAGGGGGTGGCCTACCGCGAAAGTCCCCCGGACGGTAGCGCGGTCACCGTCGCGTCGAGCGCCTTCCGAGTCGAACGCCAGACGCTCTCGATCGAGTGGACGGATCCCGAGGTGTTCCCCGGTCAGTCAACGGCGGTGATGGCTCACTCGAACCGGGAGGCATCGGTGGTGGCGGTGTCCGGCGACGGGCTGACCTTCGATGCACTGGTCGACCTGTTCCCCGAGTCGGCGTTCGCCACGGGCTATGACGCACGCGCCGGAGCCGATGAACTGCTCATCAATGTCACTTCGAATCGGTCGATGCGGCTGAACACCACCGGGCTGGATCCCGGGGCGCAGTCGCTCACCTTCGAGGTCGTCGACACGACGGCTCGAGACCGGCCGTCACTCACCGTCAAATCCCCCGCGGATGACCGTCGAATCGACGCGGTCGAACACCGGGAACAGGTCGGTGACGTCATCGAGGTCGAGATAGCCTGCAATACGTGCCATCTCATCGTGGGGACTCCCGAGCAGGGCGTGCTCGACGTCCTCGAGCTCCGAGATGGCAACGGTGACGGCCGGGTGGAGCTGCGCATCAATACCCGGTTCGCTGGGCAGTATACGGGGGCATCGGGCTATCCGAGCGACATCCCCCAGTATACCGCACCTCATGACGAGGTTCGTCGGTACTCCCCAGGGTCCACCCTTGAGCAGGTCGATAGCGAACTCTCCTATGCCGTGAATACGGTCGGAAAGCTGCGCGATCGGCTCGGCCTCGCCCCCACGGGACGCCTCCAGCCGCTGACCCCCGGTCGGCTGCAGCTGACCGTCGCCAGCTCGGACTTCCTCGTCCCGCGCTCGGCGTGGGGTGATCGAGCCCCGTACGGGAGCGATGTGGTCATCCGCGACGAAACTGATGCGCGGACGGTGGAACTCCAACCCCGGTCGTTCGATGACGTGCACGTGCTGGCGGCCCCGGGCGGTGCCGGCTTCGACCCGTCGCCCGCCGCCCTCCGCACCGAGGCCGCGCCCCGCGAGACGGTCGCGCTCGGCGACCGATTGGTGTTCCGCATCGACGTCTCGGGCATCTACGGCTATCTGGATGCCGTCGGGGCGACGGCCGACTCACTCGCCGAGAACGAGGCGGAGGGGATCGACCTCGCCCTCTATGCAGTGACCGACGCGGGCGAGCAGCGTATAAGGCTCGATCGGCCCGGTATCAACTTCGTCCTCGACCCGTCTGCTGATGCGCTGTACGTTGTACTGCGAACGGGGGGTTCGAGTACCGGATCGCTTGAGGCCGGGAGCTACCGGATGGCCTTCACGCTCGAGGGCGTGGCCGCTGGCTCCGACGGGTACTCGATCAGGAACACCTCAGACGGCTATCCCTATCTTCCACCCGGCGGCGTAGAATCGGCATCGGCGAGGGTTTCCGTCGAGCCGGCGGTCGCCACCATCACCGATCCCGAGCCGAGT
>CAZAYR010000115.1:0-8540 GCA_964489365.1 uncultured Salinarchaeum sp. | reverse complement strand
TCACCGAGAACGCGATCATCCCGCAGAAGGAGCGCGTCGTCGACGAGTACTACGACCCGCTGACCGCGGTCAAACAACGCATCTCGGACGTGTGGTGAGCATGGTCGCCGACGTCATCGTTTACGGTTCGCTGGCCACGATGGTCGTCATCCTAGTGTCCATCCTGGGCACGATCGGCCGGGTCGAACGCTACGGGTTCGTCGTGGGGCTGTTGCTCTTTATGGTCGCGCACGTGCTCCCGTTCGATTCGGCGACCGTCGGGGGCGGGTTGGCGGCCGTCGGCTTGCTCGTGGCCGCCGGCAGTTCGCTTGGGATGCTCCGGGAACCGGCCGCCGGCGGCCACTAAGGTTCCTCCCACCCCATCGCCGCCTCGACCATCTCGCGGAAATGGACGGTCCGGGGGAGTCCCGGCTCCCCGGGTGGGGCCCGATCGAGCTCGATCGGGCGCGCATAGCCGCTCTCCAGCCAGGCCGCGATCTCCAACGAAGGATGGCGCGTCCGGAGGTGGCGCTCGCAGTACGGTTCCCACTGTGCGGTGGAGGCATCGTAGCTCCAGAAGTCCCCCGGAGTCTCGCAGGCGATACACGTGGGAGCCATGCGGTCGTTCGCCCCCGAGGCCAGTCACTAACTCAAAGGCTGCGATCGCGACGAAGAGACACAATGCCTAAGAGTGCCAGCGTCGACCGTCCGAGCAACGATGGGGACGATGCCTGCGGGGGTCCGTTCGCTCGTGAAACTCGGTATCGCCGCAGCGTTCGCGGGACTCGGCGCCTTTGGGCTTTACCTCATGGCGGGTGCGATCTGGTATGCGACCGGATGGTTCTGGGGCGCGATCGTCTTCCTCATGGGGTTGCTCGCCGTCCTCTTGGCGCTCGGCGCAGCTCTGACCGCCCGGAACCGGCCCCGAACCGAGGTCCGCGGGCCGGTTTCCTGACCTACCCGGTGGGGCCGAAGAGGTCCTCGTGTTCCTCGGCGAGTCCAGAATAGCGCTTCGCCGGGTACTGGGCCAGCATGTCCTCGATATCCTGGCCGATCTCGTCGGCGGGGATGACTTCGCCGGGAACGCCGCGGACGATCGATTCCGGCGGGATCTCCCGGCCCTGCGGGATCACGGCGTTCGGGGCGACGATGCACTTGCTCCCCACGTGCACGTCGGCGTTCAGCGTCGTGTTGATCCCGACGATGTTCCGATCCCCCACGCTGGCGGAATTCAGGACGGCGCCGTGGCCGACCAGGACCTCCGCGCCGACGGTCGCCTCGTGCAGCACGGCATTGTCCTCGACGTGTGAGTGTGCGCCGACCCGCACCGGCCCGAAGTCCCCCCGGAGCACCGCGCCCGGCCACACGGACGCGTGCGGGCCGACAGCGACGTCCCCGACGAGGGTCGCCTCCGAACAGACGCGTGCCGAGTCATGGATGTCCGGGCTGGTGTCATCGTAGGCGTACTCCATGCCGGGGAAGCGGGTCTGGCCGTAATGAGTGGCCGGGTTGGCCGGAAGGCTTGGAGTATTTACCTGCCGGGCGACCAGCGAGGCGTATGGTCGTACTGGTGGCCTATGACGGTTCGCGGCCGGCACAACGGGCGCTCCAACATGCGGCCGAGCAGTATGGGGACGAGGAGATCGTGCTCCTTCGGGTCGTCGAGGCGGCGGACGGCTCGCTGGAGGCCGGGCTCGACATGCTCCAGGAGAAGCTCCGGGAGATCCGGGAGGAAACCGCGACGGAGGTGTCCGAGGAGGTGATCGACCTGATCGGAGATGACGCCTACGAGTTCCGAATGGAAATGGTCGCGGGCACCCCATCCCGGGAGATCGTCGCCTACGCCGAGGAACACGAGATCGACACGATCGTGATCGGCAACCACGGTCGGCGAGGGCCCTCGCGGATCCTGCTCGGAAGCGTCGCCGAGCGGGTCGTGCGTCGGGCCCCGTGCACGGTGACCGTGGTCCGGTGAGGATGCCGGGTTGCGTCTTGCGATGCCACCCCGCGTGAGTCGACCGTCGCGGCCGACCGCATCTTCGGGGAGCTCCCTGTAGGGGGCGGATCCCCCGGTCGAACTCCTATCGGCCGCGCGCGGGGCGCGGTCGACGACCAAGTGGGAATGGCCCCAGGTTCGCTTCTCATCCCCGACCGAGGTGCAAACGGGCGCCCGTGGGCCGGAACCCCGCGGACTTATTCGGTCGCCCGGGACAGGCTGGCATATGTCGCCCGGTCAGCGGACGATCTTCCCGCATTGGTATAGCCCCGACGCCGAACCCCCGACCTTCATCGCGGGCGAGGGTGCCCGGGTGACCGACGACGAGGGCCGCCAATACCTGGATTTCGTCTCGCAGCTGTTTTGCTGTAACGCAGGGCACGACAACCAGGTGATCATCGATGCCATCGCGGAACAGCTCGCCGCGATTCCCTACGTGTCCGCCGCGAGCCACAACGACACCCGCTCGGCACTGGCGGCTGATCTCACGGAGGTCGCCCCGAAACCACTTTCGGAGGTCCATTTCGCGATCTCGGGAAGCGAAGCCAACGAGGCAGCCGCCCAGATGGCCCGACGAGTCCAGGACGCCACGACGGTACTCACGCGCTGGCAGTCCTATCACGGCAGTACCGCGGGCGCGGCCTCGTTCACCGGCGATCCGACCACGCGGGCGACGCTCGCCCGGCATGGTGGGGCCGTGGGGAGCGGGAAGTTCCTGCCGCCGCTCCCGCGGGCGTTTGACACCGACGACCCCGAGACCCTCGCCGCGCGCGCGGCCGATCATGTCGAGTTCGTGATCCGCAACGAAGGGCCGGATGACGTCGCCGCGATCTTACTCGAACCGATCGCCGGGGCGAGCGGCGCGTATCCGCCCCCGCCGGGGTATCTGAAACGGATCCGGGAGCTCTGTGACGCCTACGACGTGCTCCTGATCGCCGACGAAGTCATCACGGGATTCGGGCGGTGTGGCGAGTGGTTCGGCGTCCAGACCGAGGACGTCAGCCCGGACGTGTTGACGTTCGCCAAGGGCGTCACGAGCGCCTATGTTCCGCTCGCGGGCGTGCTCATCGACGACGGGATCGCCGCGGAGCTGCGACGATCCGCGTACCCCCTCGGACAAACGTATGCCGGCCACCCGGTCGCCTGCGCGGCGGGACGGGCCACGATCGAGGCCTATGACGCTGGCCTCATCGCGAACGTCCGGGAACGGGCACCGTATCTCGAACGCCGGCTGGAGGCGCTCGCGACCGAACACGCGGCCGTCAAGGACGTGCGAGGCCGAGGGTTCCTCTGGAGTGTCGTCTTCGCGGATCCGGACTCGGGCGAGCCGTTCGTCCATCCGTGGGTGGACCCAGGCGCCGACAACCCGGTCGCGGCGGTGCGCGAGGCCGCCCAAGCGCGGGGCGTCATCTTCGGGGGCGGCCGCCCGGACACCCAGGTCCTGCTCGCGCCCCCGCTCGTGATCGATCGGGCGGACATCGATACCGCGGTCGACGCGCTCGACGCGGCGATCCGCGACGTGTTCGGCTAGGGCGCGTACTCCTGCGGGATGTCGTCGGCCACGTCGCCGGCCGACTCGCGGAACCGTTCGAGCAGACACTTGCGGGTCGCGATGTCGAAGCCCGAGGTGTCCCGGATGTTCGAGAGGCCCTCGCGGAGGCGGGTCCATTCGCGGGCGGTAAAGCGCGCCTGGTCGGGCGTCGGCGACATGACGCTCGCCGAATCCTGGTTGTGACAGAGCGCCAGGTGGCCGATCTCGTGCATGACCAGGATCGCCTCGGCTTCCAGCGACGCCGATTCCGTGACGAGACACCGGTTCCCGAAGCTCATCCCGTCGAAGTGCTGCCCTTGCTGAATGGCGTAGAGCGCTTCGAGATCCTCCTCGGAGTCCGGGAGGGCGATGACCTGCAGGGCCGTGTTGCGCAGCTCCTCCTCGACTTCGTCGGCATAGAAGCTCCCGATCGGCCAGAGGATCCGCTCGACCCGATCGCCGTACTGTTCCGCGAAAGGCTTGACCGGATACCGCACGGGGTAATCGAGCCATTGGAGATAGATGCCGTGATCCCGAAACGCCTCACGCACGTATCGTTTGGTCTCCGCCGTGATCGTGGCCGAGCCGACATACCGGGCGTCGATGAGCAGGTCCCGCCTGTGGGGGTTGAGCCCTTCAAACTGCTCGTCGCCGAAGCGGTCCCGGATGAACCCTTCGAACTCCTCGGAACGCTCGATCGCATCGGGAATCCCGTCGGCGTCGACATCCTCGAAGGGCGAGGAACGCAGGGTCCCGAGGCCGAAGACGGACAACCCGGCCCCGAGGAGTGTCCTGCGTCTCAGCGCCATCCTCTCCTGTGGGTCGGGGGGCGAAGCGCGAGCAGCGCCGCTCGGTTATGGCGGACCATGTGGACCTCGTCGGGGATCTAGCTACGCGGCTGAAGGAGAAGAGGGGTCTGACGGATCTATCGAAACCTTCGGTGGACGGGACGTTTCCCCCACGTGGAAGGCCGGTTACGGGCGCCCGTTGATGGACCCGCCGTCGACGGGGAGGGGCACCCCGGTGACGTACGAGGCTTCCTCCGAACAGAGCCAGACGGCCATCGCGGCCTGCTCGGCGGGATCGGCGGCCCGATCCATCGCGGTGATCTCCCGGCCGAATCCATCGCGTCGCCCCGCCGTCATCGGGGTCGCCGTCAGCCCGGGACAGAGGGCGTTGACCCGGATGCCATCGGCGGCGAACTCCAGGGCGGCGGTCTTGGTCAACCCGACCACGCCGTGCTTGGAGGTGACGTACGGGGAGGCGCCGTCGGCCGCCCAGAGGCCCGCCAACGACGCGGTGTTGGTGATCGCCCCGCCGCCGGCCTCGAGGATGTGCGGGATCTCCGCTTTCATGCAAAGGAAGACCCCCCGCTGGTTGACCGCGATCGTGCGGTCCCAGCGTTCGTTCGGCATGTCCGGCACGAGGTCCGACTCGGCAGAGATCCCGGCATTGTTGTGGGCGAGCTCGAGCGAGCCGTAGGTGTCGAGTGCGGTCTGGACCATCGCCGTGACGTCATCGGGTTCGGAGACGTCCGTTTCGACGAAGATCGCCTCGCCGCCATCCGCGGTGATATCCGCGACCGTTTCCTCGCCGTCCTCGACGTTGACGTCCGCGGCGACGACGTTCGCGCCTTCGGTCGCGAAGCGCTTGGCGGAGGCGGCGCCGATCCCGGTCGCCGCGCCGGTGACGATCGCGGTCTTGCCTTCGATCCCCCTCATTCCGCTCGCCCCCAGACGCGACCCGCCAGCATCCCGCCGTCGACGGGCACGCCGACCCCGGTGAGGAACGAGGCATCCGACGAGCACAGCCGGACGACGACGTCCGCGACTTCCTCCGGCTGGCCGATCCGCGCGATCGGCGTGCGCGCCTCGGCCATGGCCCGTGCCTCCTCGGGGTCGTCGACCAGCCCCGTATTGATCATGCCGGGGCAGACGGCGTTGACCCGAATATCGTCGTCGACAAATTCGAAGGCCGCGTTCTTCGTCAACCCCAACACGCCGTGTTTCGCGGCGGTGTAGTGGCCGGCCGTGGGGTGGGCGAGCTCCCCCGCCGTCGAGGCGGTGTTCACGATCGCACCGCCCTCGTCGTCGGTCATCGCGCGGAGCTCCTCCCGGAGGCACAGCCACACGCCCCGGAGGTTGATGTCGAGGGTTCGATCCCACTCCTCCTCGGTCATCTCCATGAGGTTCGACCCGGTCTCCCCGATGCCCGCGTTGTTGTGCGCCAGTTCGAGCGAACCGTACGTGTCGAGCGCGGTCTCGACCATCGCCGAGACGTCGTCGGGGTCCGCGACGTCCGTCCGGACGAAGGTCGCCTCCCCGCCGTCGTCCTCGATCGACGCGACCGTCTCCGCGCCGCCCTCGGCGTCGACGTCGGCCACGACGACGTTCGCGCCCGCCGTGGCGAAGCGCTCGGCCGTTGCCCGACCGATGCCCGACGCGGCCCCGGTGACGATCGCGGTGTTGTCGTGTATCCCTTGCATTGTGTTGGGCTCCCGATGGGCGAAGGCCCATCGCTATCTCCCCCCTTCCCAACTCCGCGTGTAAAGGCTTCGAAGTCCCGGATCCGAACCCTCAAGTTAGATTCGATCTAATCCTGGCGCATGGCGGGTGGCGAACGCCGGCGCTTTCGCCGCGTGGCGTGGGCGAACGTGCTCGGGAACGCGGCCAAGATCGCCGTCGAGGGGATCGTCGGGCTGCTCTTCGGGAGCGTCGCCCTCGTCGCCGACGCCGCCCACTCCGTCGTCGATCTCATCGGGAGCGTGGTGGTGTTAGGGTGGGGGGACGCGGGGTACCGTGCCCCCGACTCCGAGCATCCCCACGGCCACGCCCGCTTCGAGCCGATGACCGCCCTCGCGGTCGGGGCCTCGATCGTCCTGATGGGTGGACTGTTGCTCTACCAGTCCATCCAGGGCTTGCGGCGGGGCAGCACCATTACATTCGACTATGCGATGCTCGGCGCGCTCGCGTTCGCCATCTCGAGCATGGCCCTGCTCTACCGTTACACGATCGTGCAGAACGAAACCATTCAATCGAGTGCGATCCACGCGTTGGCCGTGGATTCCCGGAACGACATCTTGACCTCCGGGGCCGCTCTGGTCGGGGTCCTCGGCATCTTCGCGGGCTATAGCGTGTTCGACCCGCTTGCCGGTGGGCTGGTCAGCGTACTGGTGATCGCCCAGGGGATCGCGGTCGGTCGGGAAAACGTGGGATATCTCCTCGGTCGCGGGGCCCCGGCGGACAAGCGCGAGGAGGTCCGGGCCGCGTTACTCGCCCATCCGGCCGTCGCCGGCGTCCACGATTTTGTCGTGTACTACGAGGGGGCGACCCTCGAGGTCGAGGCCCATGTCGAGGTCGACGGCGAGATGCAGCTCCGGCGTGCCCACGAGATCGAATCCGAGCTCGTCAGGACGCTGCGGGGGATCGAAGGCGTCGGGGATGCCCACGTGCACCTGGACCCGTCCGGGATCGGCGAATGGAAGGACGCCGCCGATTAGCCCCGTGTTTCCTCGCGAACCGCTTCCGCGAGGGCCGGGTGAAGAAACGGTCGCTCCTCGGTATCGCGCTGGAGCAACGGTGGGCCCCGGAGTTGTTCCTCGAGCGTGCCCACGCGTTTGCGTATCGTCCGGTCCGTGTAGCCGGTCGCCTCCGCGAGCTCCTCGGTCGTCAGCGGGCTGTCCGCCTCCGCGAGCGCCCGCGCGATCTCGTACTCCGATGCGGTATACTCGTCCTCCATTTTCCGGACGAGCGCGGCGAGCGTCTCCTCGACGCCGTCGGTGGCCATACCCGCTGGGACACGGGGCGCATACGTAAATCCGCCGCTGTACGGCCGCAACGTTTAGTATCGGCTCCGCCAATTGACAGGCGATGGAGGAGTTCGATAGCATCGTCACGGCCACGACGCTCCGCGAGGACAACCCATCCATCAAGCTCTATCAGAACACCGTCTCCGTGCCGTGCCCGGCCTGTGGCGAGCCGTTCGACGACATGGTCGTCTGCAAGGAGGAGTTCACGAGCCTCAACCAGTCGATGCCGCTTGATCTGTGTGCGACCGTCCACGACGGCCGGCCAGTCCTCTTCACGCACAAGCCCGAGGGCTGATCGCCCCGAGGCCAAGAGTTTATATACAGCCCGAAGACTGTGCATAGTCACATGTCCTGGCGCACGCGGGAAACTGAACGCGAGAGCGAGTCGGAAACGTCAGAGACTTCCGAAAAACAGTGCCCGGAGTGCGAGGGCACTCAGCTCATTACCCACGGCAGCCAGGGCGAACTGCTTTGTGAGGAATGTGGCCTCATCATCGAGGAGAACAACGTCGATCGGGGCCCCGAATGGCGCGCTTTCAACCAGAAGGAACGGGAGAGCAAATCCCGGGTCGGCGCCCCGACGACGAACACGATGCACGACAAGGGCCTGACCACGACGATCGACTGGCAGAACAAGGACGCCTACGGCCGGTCGCTTTCCTCCGAGAAGCGCAGCCAGATGCACCGGCTCCGCAAGTGGCAGGAGCGCATCCGGACCAAGGATGCGGGGGAACGGAACCTCCAGTTCGCGCTCTCGGAGATCGATCGCATGGCCTCGGCGCTGGGGGTGCCCCGCGCCGTCCGGGAGGTCGCGTCGGTCATCTACCGGCGAGCGCTGGCCGAGGACCTGATCCGCGGTCGCTCGATCGAGGGCGTGGCCACGAGTGCGCTGTACGCCGCCTGTCGCCAGGAGGGGATCCCGCGAAGCCTCGACGAGGTCGCGGAGGTCAGCCGGGTCCCCCAGAAGGAGATCGGTCGCA
Source organism: uncultured Salinarchaeum sp. (assembly GCA_964489365.1). Taxonomy (GTDB): domain Archaea; phylum Halobacteriota; class Halobacteria; order Halobacteriales; family SKNY01; genus SKNY01. The sequence goes on along the minus strand of CAZAYR010000115.1, from coordinate 246 downwards.
CCTATCGGTATATCGCCCAGGAGCTCGGCCTCGAGCTCGAACCCGTCGATCCCAAACAGTACGTGCCCCGGTTTTGCTCGGAACTCGGCCTCTCCGAGGAGGTCGAACAGAAGACCCGCGAGATCATCACCCAGACCGCCGAGGAGGGGCTGCTCTCGGGCAAGTCCCCCACCGGCTATGCCGCCGCGGCCATCTATGCGGCCTCGTTGCTCTGCAACGAGAAGAAAACCCAGCGGGAGGTCGCGG
>CAZAYR010000114.1:0-8560 GCA_964489365.1 uncultured Salinarchaeum sp. | reverse complement strand
CGCGGCCCAACACGCCATCGAGGAACTCGGCGTCGAGGCCCGTGACGTCGACCTGACGAGCCGCGCGACGCCGGCCGACGACTAGTCGTCCGGTGCGACGCGACCCCAGGCGAACAGCGTCATCGGGACCAGGTTCCGATCGTCGCCCGGATCCAGGTATTTGGCCACGTTGCGATCGAAGAACGTCAGTCCCGTCCCGCCCAGCCGTCGGTGCGCGGCCGCCGACAGGTACAGGCGACCGAGAGTGATCCCGGCCTCGAACTGCGCGAGTCGATAGCCGCGGTTGCCCAGGCGCTCGACGACGGCGTCGACGTCGGCCATGCAGTAGACGTTCACGTGGGCCTCCCCGGCCCACGCCTGGTTTAACGCGAGCTGGCGCTTGGTTTCCACATCCGTGTCACCGAACCGGACGAGCGCCCCCTCGTCGACGTCGAGCCAGTACCGGCCGTCCGGCATGCCGTCGACGCCGGTCAACAACACGAAGAGTTCGAGCGTCGACGGCCCGTCGGCGTCCCCGTCGTTCCAGTCACCCGGGATGCCCCGGATCGCCCGGTCGAGGACGGTGTCGAGCTGTCGGCGGGTCGGGCCCGCGTCGGCGAAGTCCCGCTTGGAGCCACGGCGCCGCACGGTTTCAAGGAGCGGTCGGGCCGTCGCGGTTTCGGCATCCACCGGGCGCATCTCGTGCCACGTGCCCGACACCACCGGTGACGCTTCTCTGAGGTCGGATGCAGTTGCCTCCCGGCGCCATGCGCGAACCGCCGCGGGATCGTCTAACACGCTTTGGTCCCATGCATCCGCGATCAGCGGATCCTCCAACTGGTCTGGCGAGAGCGGCGCCGTCTCAGGTCCGATCGGATCGACCGGGGGCGGATCGGTCGGACGAGCACCCCGGCCGATCGGGGCCGTGGCGATCGGGGCTTCGTCGGCCGGATCGATTCCCAACAACTCCGCGAGCGCGTCGTCGACGAACCCACACCCGGCCGCTGCCCGGTAGTCCAGCGCGTGGGCGGTCGCCAGGAGGTTCGCCATGACCGTCCCGCCGTCCCAGAAGGCATGGCGGTACGTCCGCTCCCCGTATTTCCAGGCGTTGCGCCACCACGTCGAGGTCAGCACGGCGGTAATCGGCGCATCGCCAGCGAGTGCCCAGTCCCCGGTGGCGTCGGCGATCACGCCCCGGTAGTCGCCATCTCGGAGCCGGTCGAGGGCAAACGCCGTCGGTTCGAAGTGATAGACCCCGGCTGGGAGGCCGGGGAGCTCGCCACAGACCAGGTAGAGATCGATATGATGGAGGTTCCCGGTACACGAGGCCGCCCGAAACCGGTGCGTCTGGCCCCGTTGTTCGACTTCCTGGGTGATCCCGGCGGCGAGGTAACAGACCGTGGCGACTGTCCGCCGGTCGAGGCGTCGAGACGCCGTCTCGTTTCCCCCGGCGGTCTGCCGGGCGATGGCCGCAAGCGCGGGTTGCCGGGGCGGGGCAATGCCGTCGAGGTCGACCCGAGGAAGGTCGACGTACGCCTTGAACGACCGCGGGCGGATGTCCGGGTCCATCCGCCGGGGATCCGGATCCCGGACGCGCGCCGGCGTATGATCGGTACGGTCGTGGTACTCGCGGGCGTCGACCATGCCGAAGCCACTCGGCGAGGCCCCATGAACGAACGGGACCGGAACGGGTTTGAGTGGGACGTCGCGTCCCTCCCGACATGGTCGACCGGGTGACCGTGTACCGCGCGCCGACGACCGGGACCAACGCCGATGAGCTTGCGACGTGGCTGGCCGAGGTCGCGGATGTCCAGGTTACCGTGGCCGATCGGTTTCTCGCCGCTCACGCTGATGAGGCGATGGCCGAGGCGCTGGCCCGGGCCCGGGTACTCTCGCCCTACGAGCGCGACACCGGCTCGACGATGCACGGGATCATCCGGTACGAGGAGCGTGCGCTCGAGGATCCCACTCGAAGCGGGGGCGTCCTGTACGACGGGCTGGCCGTACAGCGGTCGTTGAACGAACGAATCCCGGCCGAGGAGCGTGACCTCGATCATCTCCACATTATTCTCCTGGATCGACACGTGGGCACCTGGGGCGAACACGACGGGCGCTGGCACAAACGCATCGCGGTGCTGGGCCAGCCGACACTCGTGTCCGTCCCCGGGCTCGCGGAGGCCCCCGCCAAACCCGAATCATACTACGAACTCAAACAAAAGCACGCGCTCGTCAGCGGGGATACGCCACCCCGGGAGGTCCTCGAATCCGCCATCGACGAGGACGTGCTCGTCCCCGGCGATCCACGAACGACCGAGGCGCTGAAGGGGTATCTCCTGGCCGCCGTCCATTTCCTCCGGACGGGCGAGGCCTTCTGCGAGGACCCGTCCTGCCGGCTCTACAACGGTCACCGTCACGGCGAGGTGATTCGGGCGCAATTGGAATCGCCGGAATTCTGCGAGTCTCACCGCGCTCGCTACGGCTGAGTGACCCGCCCGACGGCGATGTGGGCCAGGCCACCCCAGCGCGTGTGGTGGGTAATGCGATCGCACCTCGACGCCAGGGCGGTGTGGGCTGCCCGGACGCGCCGATCGAGGAGCGCCGTGGCGTCATCGGTGCGCCGTCGGCCCGGCGTCGAGGTCAACACCAGCAGCCGGAGCAGCCCGTTCGGCACGGCGCCGTACCTCCGGTCACTCCTCGCGAAATGGAGAAGCCCGATCCGCCCGCCCGACCCGACGACGTCGCACCATCGCTCGATCACGGCCGCCGGATCGCCGACCATCCCGACGACGAACGTCCCCAGGATCGCATCCGCCGCGTCGACGGGCGGTCGCGTGGCGTCCCCGCGCAGGACGTGGACGTTCCCCCATCCCTGTGCCCGGACGTGACGTTGGGCACGGGCCAGCGCCCCGCCGGCGAGATCGAGGCCGACCACCGTCCCGTCCGCACCGACGGCATCCCGCAGTGGCCCGAAGTTGGGCCCCGGCCCACAACCCATTTCGACGACCGTGTCCCCGGGCGAGAGGCCGATGGCGCCGATGGTTCGCCGGCGGAGGGCCCGGATCCCCGGTGTACGACGCGAGATGAGGTCGTAGAGACGGGCCCACCGGCTGTAGAACCGATCGACGGCCTGGGAGCTCATTGGTCAACGAGCGTCAGGGCCTGATCGACGGACTCGGCGGCATCGTCGGCCAAGAGGTAGGTCACGGGTTCGACGCCGAACCCGCCGGTCTGGGCGATCGCATCCGCCGCCGGGGTCGCCCCCACCGCCTCCCGCACCGCCGCCCGGATGTCCGCCTCCCCGGGGACTTCGAGGACCTGGAGTCCATCGGCCCGCAGCGCATCGACGATGGCCTCGCTGTAGCGGATGTTGATCGCGGCGCGCTTGTCGCTGCCGCCGGCCCGGGCGGCGATTAGGATCCCCGCCAGGTGCCCGGAAACCCCGAAGGCCGGCTCGCCGGGGATCTCGACGGCCCCTTCGACATCGATAATCCGCCCGGGGACGCCGGCGACGTCCTCGACGCGATCGCCTTGGGGAAGGATTTCGACGACGTTCGCGCCCACCTGCGGGAGGAGATCCGCAAAGCCCGGCGCCCGTTCGAGCCGCCCGATCGCCCGCCGTACCGATGCCCGTACCTGCTCGCGCTGTCGGATCTCGCTTTCCGGATCGTGGATGCGAAACGGCCCAGCCCGCTCCCGGAGCCCCGGAACCTCCCGTTCGTGCATGCGGGCGAGCAGCTCCCCCGGCGCCTCCAGCGTCCTGATCAGGACCTCCAGCTCGACCAGCGCCCCCACATCGTCCATCGTGCCCGACGCGAGCCCCTCCGCGAGTTCGTCGACGGTCTCCTGGACCCGCTCGTCCCCCAGGATCTCGGGGTGACGCTCGACCTCGCCGTGGATGTACTTCGAAACTGCACTCTGGCTGACCCCGATCGCGTCGGCGATCTCCCGCTGGGTCAATCCGGCCTCCGCGAGCGCGTCCGCGAGCATCGACCGGACCGTCGGCAGGAACTCCTCGACGACGATCTCCTCGATAAACTTCATCTGGACTTCTGGTCGCCCCCGAACTCGTGGTCGTCCTCGATCCGGGACGCGGCGGGACCGGTCTGGCCCTGGTACTTCGAGCCGCGTTCCTCGCCGTAGGGTCGTTCGGCCGGGGAGGTGAGCTCGGTGAAGGTCAGCTGGGCGATCCGCATGTCCGGCGTGAGCGCGACGGGGGCGGTACCGAGGTTCGAAAGTTCGAGGGTGATTTTGCCTTGGAACCCCGGATCGCACAGGCCGGCAGTGTTCGAAAGGAAGATCCCGCCCCGGCCGCCGAGGAAGTTCTCGATGGTCTGACCCTCGGGTTGGACTTCAAGATCGTAGGTCGGTTCGACTCGATCAGTCTCCTCGACGGAGACGACCCGTTCGAATCGCACGTCCTCCTGGAGGATCTGCTCGAGGCGTGTGGTGTCCGCCCCCGCCTCGCGATAGACCCGGTTCAATCGGCGAAGCGTATCACGCATGACGCCCTCATAATCGCGCCGCTCGACGTTGGAAATGCTCGTTTTTCCGGCATGGCCGGTCCGTTCGGCGACTTCAGCCAGGGTGTACCCGGCCTCCGAACGCAACTCACGAAGGAGGGCGTTCGGATTCGGGACGAACTGACCCCGTTTGTGCGGATCCGTCGCGATGTCGACCGCGTACGCCATCCCCTGTCGGTGGACGTCGCTTTTCTCAATATACTGCTCGCGCTCCCGGCTATAGACTGACGAGTAATACCCCAGGCGAGTGGCGAGATACATGGTCCGGTTCGCGAGGGATGCGTTCGCGGTGTAGAGTGTATCACGGGCCTCGCGGCGATGCCCGTCGCCGTCGAGAAGCCCGTCGAGCATCGCTTCGAGGACGGATGCCGGCCAGTTCCAGGCGTCATCGGGGATATTTTTCTCGCTTCCCGAGCCCGCCAACTCGGTGAACAGCTCCGACCACATGGCCGAACAGATCGTGAGTCGATGGACCTCGTGCTCGTTCTTCGACCAGTACGTGCCCACGTCGAAGTGTTCGAACCACTCCTCGATCCGACGGAGGTACTCGCGATCCTTGTTGGCAAATTGCAACTGCGTCCGCCGGGCCGACCCTTCCGCGATGTAGAAACCGAGAATCCAGCCAAATGCCTCGGTCAACGCGAGTTCCCGGGGGATCCTCATATCGCTCTGTTTGAACGCGACCTCGGTGACAGCGGAGAATGCAGCCGGATAGAGGTCGGCCATGGGGGCGGCATTGCGGCTCTCGTAGTGCGAGCGCGTCTGCGGCGCATGTCTCTCCCATTCGACGGCCCCAAAGCCGTCCGTCGCGTAGGCGATCACGTCCTCTTCATCCCGAAACATCTCGACCAAATCAAGCGCGTCCTTCTCCGATCCGGAGGCGGGCAGCGTCCCGGGAACCATCACCCGGCTTCCCTCGGCCTCTTCGCTCGCGATCCGGGTGACGCCACCGTATTCGTCGAGCGTGAAGAGGTTGTGATCGGCCGTGACGTGGACCTGTCGCCCCGATTGGAGGGTGACCCGGTAGATCCGCTTGGTCGGATTCTTGATATAATCGGTTACCCGGTGGGTGCCCACCCGCAACGTTTTCGGATCGAAGGAGACCGCGAAGGCCCGCCGTTCGTGCTCGGCGATGTCCCCGATTTCGTAAAAGCCGAACCCCTCCCGCGGCGTCCACAGGAAAAGTTCCTCGTCGGCCGGCAACGAGGCATGCACCACGATAGCTAGCCGCCCGAGCGATGACCTGCCTTCGACGTGCGCGATCAGATCGTCCGGGATGCCCACGGTTTCCTTGGTCGTGCCGAGAACGAAATCACCGGGGTGTAACACGAATTCCTCCTGGACGGTTTCCCCGTCCTCCACGGGATCGTGATCATACTCGCTGAGGGTCTGCTGGCCGTCCCGGCTCGAGCCCGGCAGCGTCGTCTCGCTGACGTATCGTTCGGCCTCATAGCCCTTCTCGGGATGAATACACTGGATGTTCGAGCGATCGAAGGTGAGAAACTCCCGGCCGAGACGCAGGTCCACGCTGGCCGGCTGGATCTGCAGGTGGGGATCGTCCATCGGCTCGATGAGGATGTCGCCGACCTCGAGCCGTTTCCGGATGTCCCGGTCCGAGAGAATCATACACGGGGGTTTCGTGGGCGTGGCATAAACGCGTCGTCCCGGGCCGCTTCAGCCCTCGCGGAGGAAGGGACGGATCGTGTCGACGAACGTGTCCGGGGCCGCATAGATGGCCGAGTGACCGACCCCGTCGATGATCTGGAATTCGCTTTTGGGAAGGAGTTCCGCCGCGCGTCGGACCCCTTCGGCCATCGGGCCGGCAGTCTCCGAACCCATGAGGACGAGCGTTGGGACGGTGACATCCTCGAAGTCCTCCGGGCCGGGCACGTACACATCGGTCCCATTGACCTCGCGGGGCAGCGTCGGGGCGGCCGCGATCCGCATGTCCATGGTGCCCTGCTCGCGGTAGTATTCGAGCCGATCCGGCGAGTTCGCGACCTCGACGAAGAACGTCTCGATGATGCCTTCCCGATCGTCTTCCTCGACAAGCTCATAGCGCCGGTCCAGAATGTCCGCGGGCGTTTCCTCCTGGTTCGGGGTCGCCAGGGGTGGCTCGAACAGGACCATCCGGCGGATGCTATCGGTCAGCCGGGCGGCGCCCAGCGAACTCAGCGCGCCATAGGAGTGCCCGATCAGGACCACGTCCTCGCCGGCCGCTTCGACGACGGCGGCAACGTCCTCGAACTCCCGCTCGATGTGATAGTCCTCGGCATCCCCGCTGGCGCCCCGGCCCCGGCGATCCATGATGTGCAGCGTGAAATCCTCCTCGAGCAAGGGGGCGACCCCGTTCCAGGACCGGCGATCCGCCGTCGAGCCGTGGACGAGCACCGCCGGCGGGCCCTCGCCCCGTCGCTCGTACCCGATCTCGGTGCCGTCCGCGGAGGTGACCGTCTCCATACGCGGTCGCTCTGGACGGCACACCTTAATCGGGATGGATCCGCGGCCCAACGTGGCGTTCTTTACCGGCGGCCGATCCAGGTAGGGCATGAAACAGGTCATCGTCGCCCGCAACGACCTGGGGATGGGCTCGGGGAAGCTCGCCGCGCAGGTCGCCCACGCGGCCCTCGACGCGTACGACGGGGCGGACGACGACCTGGCCGAGCAGTGGCGCGCCGATGGCCAGCCGAAGATCGTATTGCGGGCCGACGATGCCGCCACCCTGCAGGACCTCCACGAGGAAGCACGACGGGCGGGGCTGCCACGCGCGCTCGTTCGTGATGCCGGACGGACGCAGCTCGAACCGGGAACCCTGACGGCCTTGGCAATCGGCCCGGCCCGGGCCGAGGACATCGATCGCATCACCGGCCATCTCTCCTTGCTCTGAGCATGCGACCGGCCCACCCCATCGAACGCGAGATCGGCATCGGGTGGTACGCCAGCGACGTCGACGGCACCGGCGGCCGCCTGAAGGCTCGAACGGAGGACTTCAGGGTCCGGGAGCGCGAAGCCATCGAGCCCGAGCCGCTCGACGGCGACCCGGACGCGTATCCACACCTGCTCGTCCGGGCGACGCTGACGGGCTGGGACACATTCGACTTCGCCGATCGGCTCGCCGGGAGCCTGGGGTTGAGCCGGCGGGCGATCGCGTGGGCCGGAACGAAGGACAAACGGGCGGTGACCACCCAGTTATTCTCCATCAAGGGCGCGGGACCCGACGAGCTGGGCGATATCGCCAACGCCGAGCTCGAACTCGTCGGCCGGTTTGGACGGGCGCTACATTACGGCGATCTCCTCGGGAACGAGTTCCGGATCCGGGTCCGGGGGCCCGAACGGCCCGCCCAACACCGAGCCGTCTCCGAGACATTGGTCGACTTCGGCGGAGGCACGCTGACGATACCGAACTTCTTCGGCCACCAGCGCTTCGGGAGCCGGCGGCCGATCACGCACCGGGTCGGGCTCGCCATTCTTTCCCGCGATTGGGAGGAAGCCGTGATGGCCTACCTCGGCTCGCCGACGGCGCGCGAGCCAGAGGACACCCAGGCCGCGCGCGAATACATCGAGGAGACCCGGGACTGGGAAGGAGGACGCGCACGCTTGCCCGAGCGGCTCGGTCACGAACATCGGCTCCTTGCGGCCCTCGACGGCGACGAGGAAGAAAACCGGTTTCGACGGGCGCTCGAGCACCTTCCCGAGGGGCTCCGCCGCCTGTTCGTCCACGCGGCCCAGGGGTATCTCTTCAACCGTATTCTTAGCCTCCGTCGAGAACGCGGGATCCCGCTCGTCGAAGCGATCGAAGGGGACGTGGTCTGTTTCGGTCGCCAGCACCCGGAGCTCGGGGTCGTGCCGGACCTCGATCGGACCCAGCGGGTGACCGGCACGCGGGTGGAGACCATCAACCGCCATATCGCACAGGGCCGGGCGGTCGTGACGGCGCCGCTCGTGGGGACGGACACCGAGCTTGCGGACGGTCGTCCGGACGAGCTCGTCCGGGAGGTGCTCGAGGAAGCCGCCGTCTCGCCCGAGGACTTCGATCTCCCGGACCCCTACTCCTCGGGCGG
>CAZAYR010000113.1:0-8591 GCA_964489365.1 uncultured Salinarchaeum sp. | reverse complement strand
ACTCTGTCTCGCCTCGCTCCGCCTGCTTCCGGCTCTTCTCGAGAGCGTCGAGGGTTTTCTGGGAGAGCTGCGCTGGCGGGTTCACCCAATCCCGCAGGGCGTCTCGAATGGCCTCCGACTTGCTGGAGTAGGCGCGTCGCTCCCACTCCTCGTCGATACGCTCGAGCAATGACTCGGGGACACGGACGTTGATCTTCTCCATCCGCCCGTCGCTCGTTCCGGAATCCGTGCTCATGGTGCGTGATACCTCTGTATCACACAAAAGGTCTCCGGTCAATGGCATAAAAACGAAGTCGATGATCTCGATGAAGATCCCTCAATCCGGTCAACACGGCCAAGATAAATCAATGAAACATTATCAGCAGGTGCCGCGAAGAAGGGTTTCGATGCATAGAGAACGCATTAAGCAGATTATGGAGGAAGAGCGAGATTCTCGACGAACTGGCTTGATCGACAGATTACGGGTTCGTCCGTTGACATCCCGATCGTTTTCCCCGTTGGAGTGCGTTTCAAAGATTGCTGTCTCAGACTCTCGGGCTAACGCATTCATATTTCCAAGCACGACATGCCAATTATCACACTAGATTTGCCCTCATATTCGGCTTACCTGCTAAGCAACCAAATTCATTGAATATCGGCATGAATTCCATATCCCACTCAAGATCGCTACGATGAGGGCAAAGCGGTTGATCTGTAAACAAACAACTCATCCGGGCAATGTTGAAGAAGATACGTGTATACGTACCAAAAACACAATTAATCGGAGCAGTATAATACGCAGTATGGGCCGACGCGAAGAACTCCGGGACCAACTCCAGGCGCTCAAACCCGACCTGGAGCGTGACTATCACGTTTCCAGCATGGGCATCTTCGGATCGGTCGCGCGAGATGAGCAGTCAGCGGCGAGCGATCACGACCTCCTCGTTTCTTTCGATGAACCGGTGAGTCTGTTGGATCTCGTCCGCCTCGAACAGGAACTCGAATCCCGGTTGGGAGTGGACGTGGATGTCGTCACAGAGGGATCGCTCAAACCCCGAATTGGCGAACGTGTTGCGGCGGATCTCGTTGAAGTCTGATGGATGACCGATCGGGTCCCGGGGAGCTCGATTATATAGAAGATATGCTCGAGGCCGCCGAGAAGATTGAACGGTACACGGATGCAATGAGCCGTGATGCGTTCGTTTCTCCAGGACAGGGTTGACCGGACGATCGTTCCGTGCGGCGAGCGTGATTTGCATACAAGTGGCTGCTAGGATCCGGATGCGTTTCCGATCGCCGCAACGTTCTCCGTGATGTTCCTGGTATCACCTCGTATCTCGCGATCGCGGCCACCTCCGCGACGCCGTGGCCCATCGTCCCGCGCCCCGCACTGCGACCCGCTCGATGCCCTCAGGAGCATGCCCGTCCAGATACGTAGCCGACCGTCACTGTTGGTCCGACATAGTTCCCTCACCTGTGGACGGTTCCACCGGGCCGGCCCCCTCGACCTGCAGAGTTAACTGGTCTCGTTTCCTTGCCCACGTTCGCCCGACACGCGAGGTACGCATGGAGGGAACCCCCTCGACCCGTATGCGCCGACGGATCGTTCTCTGCGCCTGCGTCAGTGGCTTCGCACTCCCCGGCTGTTTCGGGATCGCGTCGATCTGGGCGCCGGAATCCGGAGATATGGTCGTCGAAAACGAGGACGAACGCACGCACGAAATCAAGGTATCGGTCCGGAACACCGAGCCCGAGCAAGACTCGGAACCATCCGAAGAGCAAGAGGCTACGGGGGAGTTGATCCTCGAGGAGCGCTACCAGCTCGACCCGGGCGGGGAAACGCACGTTGCGGATGTCGTCGAACGGGCCGGACTGTACGAATTCACCGCCCACCTCCGCGGTGGGACAACAGCGACCCGTCGGATGGATTTTTACGAAGCCCAAGACGATGTCGGCGGGGGCGTTGTGCATATCCATATCGAAGCGGCCGACGATATCGTGATCCACAAGGTATTCGACGACTGATATACCTTCGAAGGCCAACGTTCCCGAGGAAAGACGGTCGACCGCTTACGGGTCCGATGTCCGACGAGCGTACTATCGATCGCGACGACTGGGCCACGCCATGGAAGCCCTGGAGGGATCCGGAGGTGAGGACGGTCAGGTCAGATACCGCGAATCGGCGAACGTGTTGCCGCGGACCTCGTTAAGTTCTGCGGGGTCGCGTCCGGAGTAGCTCGAGGTTGGCGGCCCCGGTCCCGAGATCATTGGAGCGAATCCACCCCGTTACGCCGCTTCGCCGATCGCATAGAGACGTCCATCCGCCAGGCGGACGTAGACCATATTGTGGGCCAGGAGCGGCCAGGGATTCATCGGATACGCGGCCGCGTCCGGGGCTTCCCCCTTTTGGATCTCGAACTCCCACTGGAGATCCCCCGACCGGTCGAGGGCGACGGTCCGCGTCGAACGTGTCCCGATGATCCCCCGATCGGTCGCCACGAGCGAGTGATGGACCTCTTGATCCGATTCCCATCGATCCTCGCCGTCGAATGCCCCAACAGCCGTGATGCCTCCGTTCAGCTCCTGAAGGTAGATCCGGTCGTCGGTCACACAGAGCTCGACGGCCATATCCGTCTCCGGGCGCGTCCATTCGATCGCGCCCCCTGTCGTGGACACCGCGTACAGCACGTCATCCACGCCCGGTACATACACGTGATTGGCGTCGGCGGCCAGCGCAGATTGAATTCGGATCCCCGTCCCTTTGGGGTCGTCCTGCACGATCTGATTCGTCCACCGCGTCGACCCATCATCGATCCCGATCGCCAGGACGCGCCCGTGGTTTGTCGGCAGGTAAACCGTGTTCGCCACGATACAGGATACATCACTCACGTACTCGTCTCGCTCGGCGAGTGTGTACCGCCATTCTTCGGTCCCATCGCGATCGTACGCCACCACGCCATCCGCCGATGAATCCGAGGCGAAGAAGGGCACGACCAGGCGATTTCCGGCGGAAAGCACGCCCCGTGTCCCGCCCGGGAGGGGCTGCTGCCAGCGAATCTCCCCGTCAGTAGTCACGGCGGCCAACTGCCACTCCTCCCCTCCCTCGTGCCGATAGTAGACCGTCGCATATAGCCGGTCGTCGAGATGCGCGATGCCCGTGACGCCCGCTCCCGATTCGTCCATCCCGGCTCCCGACCCGTCGATTGGCTCGATCGCCTTCGACCAGTCGCGCTCGCCGCGCTCGGCGTCGAGTGCCGTGATGACAGCCTGTTCGGCATCCCGGTTTCCGACGTAGAGAGACCGCTCATCAGTGACGGGCCGCGTGGTGGTCGTGTCGAACCAGCGGAGCCATGCCGCACCGACATCCCCGTCCGGCATCGAGGTGTCAGCGTTGTGCGCCGTACGTTGGGAATCGTAGCGGGCGATCGGCCACGGGGCCTCGCGAGCGAATCCACTGGCATATTCCGGTTGCGTAAACGCCTCGGGGAGCCCGTCATCGGTCTCCGCCGTTTGGAGGCACCCACCGATCGAGGTTGCGACGGATAACCCGATCCAGGTGAGCGCCTCCCGACGGTGCATTATCCGAAACAGTGGTCGATCAGGGAAGGTTGTTTCGCGAACATGCACCGGTTGGGCGAGCGAGTTCGACGTTCTTCGACCTCCATCCGGCGCGTTCCCCGGCACCTCGATTGTGACGACCGCAGCCGGTTCATGTCCACCCGGCGGGATCGACGACCCGGCCGAGGAACAACACCGTCTCGGTTTTCCGATCCTGTATGACGAACAGGAAGGGACGGTCGGCCGTGAATGCAAACGGGTCCATCGGCGCGGACGTTACCGACACGACGACGCCGGTCGCTGCCGCCGCCTCCGTGCCCTCCTCGTCGACGCCTATGTAGGCGTCGTGGTACACCTGGTCGATGAAGAGGTTGCCGCCCATTTGATCGAGCTGCGCCATATCCCCGAAATCGGCCTCCGCCAGGTCGAACGCCGCCCGCATCCCCATCGCCTCGAGCGTGTCCCCCATCGTGACACTCGTCTCGTATTCGAACCGGGGCAGCTCCACCGATCCTTCCCGTGATTCGAGTGCCCCGACGAGTTCGGCGAGGGTCTCGCCGTCGAAGGATCGTTCGTAGGATTCGAACGCGCCAGCCGGCGGCAGGATCACCAGCATCGACACCTCGTCGCCGACGTAGGGCAGTTCGACCGCCTGCGTCCCGTCGACCTCCGCGTATTGCCAGGAGCGATTCCCCTGCATCATCGGCACCTCGTGCTCGCCGCCGTCGAGCGCGGCGAACGATTCCCGCTCCGTGGCCGACACCTCGAAGGGATGGTTCCAGTTTGCGAGGAAGTAGATCGCGTTCACGAGGACGAGCCGCGTCTGCGCGTCGACCGCCCCCGCGGGCAGAAGATTCTCGATCCGCTCGTTGGTTTCCCCCGCGACCCAGCCGTTGATCTCCTGGCGGACCGCCTCCGGATCCGCCGTGTAATCGACCTCCTGAAACCCGGCCCCGAAAGACGCGGTCAGCACGTCGAGATACTGGTCTTTGAACGGCACATCCTCCTGCCCCCAGAGCGCGTTGACGAGCGAGAGTTCGAAGGGGACGGGGTCGTCCTCGTCGCCGTACTTCTCTCCCGCACTGGCGGCCGGATTGACGTCCTCGCCGCGCTCGGCCAGCTCCTGCTGGAGTGTGTCGAAGGCCCCGTGGAGGGCCTCGTCTTCGAGGGTGTATCGCAAGACCTCCCGCATTTGACTTCGGGTATCCCCCCGGGCACCAGCGTGTGTCATCGCGAGCGCCACGGAAACGCTGACCGGCGATCCGATGAAGTTCTTGTCCGGTCGGTCGTCGAGCAGCGTCCGATAGAGTTCGAACGTGAAGCCGTTCGTCTGATGGACCAACTCGCGCAAGGCTGCATCGTCGATATCCGGCTGCGGCCCGGGGACGGCGTCGGGGTCGGGATCATCGCGCGACGGGAGGGCTTCGGCGCATCCGGCGAGCGCGCCGGTCAGCAGCGCACCGGAGAGGGCGAGGGCGTGGCGGCGGTCCATTTGACGATTCGCTTCCGGGCCAGTGTTGAATACTTTCTTTACGGTGAAACGGTGGCTTGAGCGATCACGAGCCATCACGGCGGTCGAGGGGATGGTCCGTGTGCCGGCGTTCGACGAACCGCACCCGATGTGATACCGGGTATCCGGGTGATCGTGCCCACGGGTGGTCGACCCGAATTCACTGGACGTTCTATGCTGGGACGTTTTGATGGCCGTCGGGAATCGGGGGGACACGTCGCTTCGCCGGCGGGCAGGCCCCGGTTTTCCCGACCGTTTGTTACTGTCGAGCGTGGACGCATGGTATGGGCACGGACGGACTCGTCGAGCTCGATCAGGATTGTTGGGTGGCGTTCGCGAAGTACAACCTCGCGTTAGCGACTCTGTTCGGCGTGCTCGCGGTGGGTGCTCGGGCGGCTGCGACCGATAACACCCTTTTGCTCGTCGAAAACGGGGCGCTGGCCCTGCTGTTCGGCGCCGTCCAGACGTACGCCTGGCTCTCGTCCTAATTATGGCCGCTCGATGAAGCGCATATCCCGAGCGGAGCCCCGGATGGCCGCGATCCGGGGGTATGTGGCGGTAGACGCTTGGGACCGTCCGGATCGCCGGGGTCCAGCAGAACCGTGCGATCGCACCCTACCGAACCATTTTGACTGTGCTTTTAACTGGCCGTACAGGGGCATGTTAGCAATGAGCGAGATGTCGGGTCCCGACGGTCACCTCGACGCGGGGGGACTCGAGGCCGAATTCGAGGCCCTCCGGCACGGACGGGCGCCTCCCCGACCAGCCTCATCCGGAGACACCCACGATCATGCGAACGGGCACTTTGCGGCCATCTACGAAAGCCGGGAGGAACGGTTCGCGGCCACGGTCCCGTTCGTTCGACAGGGCCTCCGACAGGGGGAGCAATGCATCTACGTCCTTGACGCGTACAGCGAGGCGGAGGTGACCGAGTCGCTCCGGGCCGGCGGCGTCGACGTGGACGACGCTCGCGAGACTGGCCTGTTGAGGTTTCTCACCCCCGAAAGCACGTATCTCCGGGAGCGCCCGTTCGACCCGGAACAACCGATCTCGCTCTTCGAGGCCGCAATCGAGGAGGCCAACGCGGACTATGGAGGGCTCCGGGTGGTCTCGGGGACGGATTGGATCGACGACGTCCCCGTCGATGCCTTCCTGGAATACGAGGGCCGGGCCAACGCCCTTCTCGACGAAACAGATGCCATGGCGCTATGTCTCTACGATCGCACCGAGCATCCCCCGGAGGTGATTCGCGATGTCATCCGGACGCATCCCCACCTCGTCTATGACGGCCACGTCAGCGAGAACTTCTACTACACGCCGGCGGACGGACTCGGCGCACCCGACGCGGTAGATCGCGAGGTCGACCGCCAGCTCGGCACGCTCAACGCCAAAACACGTGCGAGGTCCGAGCTGGCCGAGCACAAACGGTTCCTCCACGAACTCAACAAAATCACGGCCCGCCCGGATCATTCCTTCGAGGAGAAACTCCAGGCCCTGTTCGATCTCGGTTGTGAGTGGTTCGACCTCGAGTTGGGGGCCCTCAACCGGGTCGATCCCGACGCCGACTGGCTCCAGGTCCAGTACATCAACGGCGAACATCCCCACTACCGGCCAGGTGCGGAGTTTCCACTCTCGGAGACGTACTGTATGGCGGCCGCGGATATCAAGGAGGCTGCAAGCGTCTCGGACCCGGCGAAAGAGGGGTATGGCGACCTCGCCGTCTATGAGGAATTCGGCGTCGAGTCGTACCTGGGGACGTACATCCCGGTCGAGGGCGACGACGACCGGACCTTCGCCTTCATCGCCGCCGGGCCGCGAAGCGAGCCATTCTCCGAAGACGACCGCACGTACCTCGAACTGATGGGCCAGTGGGTGAAATACGAGCTCGAGCGCCAGCAGTCCCAGCAGGCACTCGAGGAGACCATTGCCCGGCTGCAGCGATCGAACGACCGTCTGCAACAGTTCGCCTATGCCGCCTCCCACGATCTCCAGGAGCCACTCCGGATGGTGTCGACGTATCTCCAGCTCCTCGAATCTCGATATATGGCCGACCTCGACGAGGAGGCACAGGAGTACATCGACTTCGCGGTCGACGGCGCCGACCGGATGCGGGCGATGGTCGATGATCTCCTGGCCTTCACGCGCGTCGAGCAACCGAACGGGGCGTTCGAATCGGTCGATGTGGGCACGATTGTCGAACGGGTGACGGACGATCTCCAGCTGCAAATCGCCGAGCAGGACGCGGAGATCGCCGTCGACTCGCTCCCCTCCGTGACGGCGGATGAGGGGCAACTGGAACTGTTATTCAACAATCTCATGTCGAACGCGCTCAAGTACAGCGGCGACGATCCGCCCCATATCGAGATCACAGCCGAACGACGGGGCGATCGGTGGGAGTTCGCCGTGGCGGATGACGGGATCGGGATCGCCCCGGAGCGGACCGACCGGATCTTCGAAGTCTTCAAACGCCTCCACCCGGACGACCAGTATTCGGGGACCGGCATCGGCCTCTCGCTCTGCGAGAAGATCGTCCAGAACCACGGCGGTGACATCTGGGTCGAGTCCGAACCGGGCCGCGGATCGACCTTCTACTTCACGCTTCCCGGGCCAGAGCGCGAGGGGACGCAGACCCGCCACGGCTGAGCCTACCGGTGGTCCTGTGCCAGCGCCGGCCCATCGTAGCCCAAAGCCAGTCAGTGATGATTGCCACGGTCGTCGGGCGGCCATGAACACAACTGCGTTTCGCCATTCTTCATCACCAGGTTGTGGTCGCCACGGGGTGGTCTCGGACGGACTGCACGTATCCCAAGAGGAGCACCCCGTGGAAGGGGGTAAACCGTTCGGGGTTGGCAGGATTGCCATGCGTGCGCTACTGATGAGCTATCCTCTTGGCCGAACCGCCCATCCCCCGAACACAATCAGGCAAGCGGGGATGGTTACCCGCTCGACATCATCCGAACTACTTCCGAGGCGAGAAACCGCTTGGAAGCGAGGGTCGGAATGGCGGCTGTCGGGATGCAGAACCGTTGAATTGCCTATTGGCGCCAAGAATCACGCGCTGCATACAGATCGCGTATTTTGCAGCGCAACTCAAGGCGGAATGACCGAACGCTACACCCGCATATGCAGCAGTCGATAGTCCCAGACTGACAAATTATCCGATAGTGTCGGAAGATCTTCTGCGCTCCAGCTCGGATCAACGATGGAGATGAACGATTCGGTTACGGAATCGTCGCTTTCGTTAATCGGTATTCCATGCGAATCGCATTCTGGCTGTTGTCGAAGAATTGCTCGATGGTCTCGATCATCTCCTCGCGGAGACCAGGATGGTCTGCTTCGTCGATGGCCTCGAGCGCCACAATGAACATCCCGGCTTCAGTTGTCGCTTTCTGCCAGTAGTGGGCGGGTGAGAAGACGGGTGTCAACACAGTCCCGGTCTCGAACTCGACGGTCTCGACCACACTCCCCAACCGGTCGCGCACGACATCAGGGTCACCCCACAGAAACGGCGGGTCGCCAGTGTCAAGGCCGGGTGGGAGATAAT
>CAZAYR010000112.1:0-8611 GCA_964489365.1 uncultured Salinarchaeum sp. | reverse complement strand
GCGCTGCAGGATTTGAACCCGCGACAACTTGGTCCGAAGCCAAGCACTCTGTCCACACTGAGCTAAGCGCCCTATCGGTAGGATCGACGTCGGCCCTGTTAAGCCACCCGCTTTCCCGTTTCTCCCCGCGACTCCGTATCCAATAAGGTGGTGGTCGTTCTCTCGCGGAGTAGCAGCATGGATTGGTTCACGGACACGCCGATCGCGCATCGGGGGCTCCACGGCGATGACGTCGCGGAGAACTCGCTGGCGGCGTTCCGCGCGGCGATGGACGCCGGCTATCCGATCGAGCTGGACGTCAACATGACGGCCGACGGCGTGCTCATCGTGTACCATCACGACCGGTTCAACTGGCCCGAGCCCGGGGAGGATCCGATCCGTCAGGCGCCGTGGACGGACGTCATCGAGTATCCCATCGAGGGGGATCGACAGGTCCCGCGACTCGGCGTGGCGCTCCAAGTCATCGATGGGGAAGTGCCGATCCTCGTCGACGTCAAGAACTGGAACCGCGAGGTGGGTGACCTCGAGGCGACCCTGATCGAGCGCCTCGACGGCTACGACGGCCCGTTCGCGATCCAATCCTTCAACCCGGCGACGCTGGCGTACTTCCGCGGACACCGTCCCAGCTGGCCGCGCGGCCAGGTCGCCGGCGGCTTGAGTGACGCGGACACGCTGTCCCGCCTCGAGCATGCCGTCCTGAAACGTCTGATGTTGAGCTGGTGGTCGCGGCCGGATTTCATCACCTACGCGCACCGGGCGCTCCCGTACTGGCCCGTTCGGATCCATCGGCGCCTCGGGCTCCCGGTGCTTGCCTGGACGATCCGTTCGGCGGCGGAGCGCCGCGAGGTGGCACCCCACGCCGAGAACATCATCTTCGAGGGCTTTCGTCCGTAGCGGGACCGTTAAGGGCCGAGACTGTCCACTAGGCCGTCGTGGAATACCTCCCGTGGGCCCTCCTGGCGCTGGTCACGTATTCGTTTCTCGCGCCCCTGGCAAGCTTCATCACCGAGGAGGTCCCCCCGTCGGTCGCGCTTTTCCTCTCGACGGCCGTCTTTCTCGTCATCACGAGCGCGGTGATTGCGGGCCTCGGCCTGGTGGATCCGGCCTATGCCACCGTACCGGCAGCCGCGTACGTCTATGTCGGCGGGGCGTTCCTGACCGTCGGGATCCTGGCCTATATCACGGCCCTTGAGCGCGGCCCGGTCAGCGTGGTGGTGCCGATCTACGGGATGTTCATCGTGGGGAGTTCGGTCGTCGGCATCGCGTTCCTCGGCGAGGCGCTCACCGCCACCCGCGCGGCCGGCATCGCCTGTGCCGTCGTGGCGATCGTCCTCGGGGCGGGTGAGGGGGCGTGAGCCGGGACCATCTCTGGCTGGCGTTGCTCGCGTTCGTGACCTACAGCCTCGTCGCCCCGTTGCTCAAAATCGCGATGGAGACAATCCCGTCCACCGTGGCCGTGTTCATGTCGAACGCCGTCATGCTGGTGCTGATCGTCGGCATCCTCGTGTACCTCGGCCACTCGCCGGTCCCGTACCTGCGCCACCAGCGGGCCCCATACATCCTCGTGTGGGGGGTGGGCCTGGCCGTCGCCCTGCTCGCCTACTACCGCGCGCTCGCACTCGGTCCCGTGAGTATCGTCGTCCCCATCTACGGGTTGTTCATCGTCCTCAGCTCGATCATCGGGATCGTGGTGCTCGACGAAGCAGTGACGTGGCGCAAGGTCGCGAGCATCGGCTTCGCGATACTGGCGATCGTCCTTATGTCGATCTGATCGCATCGCCCGCCGTTCAGAGACCGTTCACGTCGATACCGTTAACCGATCCAGTGCGCACCCCCGACCATGGACGCAGCGGATCGCGCGGACGGGGGATCCGGGGGCACGCTCCGGGTGGGGGCAGCACAGGTGGCGGAAGTCCACCCCGATCGCGCCGCGACCGTCGAAAAGGATTGCGAGTACATCCAACGGGCGGGCGAGCTGGACCTCGATCTGGTGGTATTCCCGGAGTTCCACATTCCCTCCCGGCCGACCTGGTACCGGTTCGTCGAGGGCGTGGAGTTCGAAGACTATTACGCCCAGCTCTTCGAGGAATCGGTCACCGTCCCGGGACCGACCACGGAGCGACTCGCGGCGGCGG
This sequence comes from uncultured Salinarchaeum sp., assembly GCA_964489365.1. Classification (GTDB taxonomy): domain Archaea; phylum Halobacteriota; class Halobacteria; order Halobacteriales; family SKNY01; genus SKNY01. The sequence continues at coordinate 6,476 of CAZAYR010000112.1, read as the reverse complement.
CCGAACAAGCCGAGACGGCCGTGGTGGTCGGGATCAACGAAAAGGAGACCGGAAGCGCCGGCACCATCTACAATTCCCTGCTGTTCATCGACGCGGACGGGACGGTCCTCGGGACGCGGCGCAAGCTGGTCCCGACGATCGACGAGCGGATGTTTCATACCGGCGGGACCGGCGAGGACGTCCGGGTCTTCGAGGCCTCGGCGGCGACGGTGGGCGGCCTGATGTGCGGCGAGCACACGAACGCCCTCGCGAAGTTCGCCACCCTGGCCCTCGGCGAGGAGGTTCACGCCGCGGCGTGGCCGGCCTTTCATTACTGGGACCGGGAGCGCCGCGAATCGTTCGTCTCTAGCGTCTGCAAGGAACACGCCATCGCCGGGGCCGTGCCGGTCATCGTGGCCACCGGCGTGTTGACGACCGAGCTCGCCGACGCGGTCGGGCTCGACGAGCCGGATCTCGACTCCGGGACCTCCTCGATTATCGATCCCCACGGGATGTATCTCGCCGGCCCGAAATGGGCGGGGGAGGGGATCATCCACGCCGAGATCGATCTCGCCGATCGGACCCGCGCGAAGGCGGCCCACGATCCGATCGGGCACTACAACCGGTTCGACATCTTCGACTTCGCCGTCGACCGCTCGGCCCAGGAGCCGCTCTCGATCATCGAGGACGAAGACCCGCCCTAGTCGGTACCTCCTTGGGGCTCGTCGACGTTCGTTCCGTATATGAGCGGCTGGGAGATGCCCGCGGCGATGCGGATGGGTCCGGTCGGGCTCGGGGTCCGGGAGCTCGAGACGGTCGCGGGGTTTTACCGCGACGTCGTCGGCCTGCGTGTACGCGAGCGCACCGACGAGCGGGCGGTGCTCGGGACGGCGACGGCGGACCTCCTCCACCTGATCGGCGATCCCGACCAACCGGCGAGGCCGCCGGAGGCCGCGGGGCTCTACCACGTGGCGTTCCGCGTCCCGACGCGGGCCGCGCTGGGTGGCGCCCTCGGGCGGACCGCCGATCATCTCACGGGCGCGTCCGATCACGGCGTGAGCGAAGCGCTGTACCTGTCGGACCCGGAGGGCAACGGCGTCGAGATCTACCGGGACCGTCCCGAGGCGGAGTGGCCGAGTGAGGACGGCTCGTTGGTGATCCCCACGGATCCGCTCGATCTCGAATCGCTCCAGGCTGTCGCCGAGCCCGGGGACCGCGTGCCCACGGGGACCGACATCGGCCACGTCCACCTTGAGGTGACCGACCTCGACCGCGCGGCGGCGTTTTTCACCGATCGCCTCGGGTTGAACCGCCGGTACGCGTATCGGGGGGCCGCCTTCCTGGCGGCCGGGGGGTACCACCACCATATCGGCCTGAACACTTGGCAACGCAGAATCCAACCCCACTCGGGCGCTGGCATCGACTGGCTGTCCCTCGTCGTCCCGGAGACTGCCCGCGAACCCCTGCTCGACGCGCTGGGCGAGGACGGTGCTGACGAACTCACCGTCGAGACCGCCGATCGGATCCCGATCCGGCTCGCCTTCGCGGACTAAAACAGCGCCCGGTCGTCGTCGACGACCCGGGCGGGCCCGCCGACCTCCCATCTCCGGGTCTCGACGTCACAGGATTCTACGGCGGTCGCGACCTCGTCGACGTGGGCCTCGGTCGTGTTGACGTAGACGCTCGCGCCCGTATCCGTCGAGAAGTACACGGGCACGCCCTCGTCTTCGCGGAGCTCGCGCACGGTTTCGAAGATCCGGAGGGTCTCGGGTTGCCAGTACACCCAGCCCGCCGGGCCCGTCATCGTCGTGGCGGCGAGCGACAGCGAATCCCGTTCGGCCAGTTCGAACACGGAACCGAACGCGCCGGCCCGAAGCCCGTCCCGTATTTCGGCGAGTTGGCCGTGGACGTGGGCCAGCCGGGCCTGGAACATGTGGCTCTCAGCGGCTTCGGCGTGCGCGCGGGCCGTCTCCTTGTAGGTGGGGACGAGCCCGGCGACAATGCGTAGCTCGTCCTCCAACGGGGTGTCGAGCCGATAGGCCCGACAGTCCACGTCGTTCAGGCCCGCCTCGAGAATGGAGAACCCACCCGTCACCGCCCGGGCCGCCGAGGCGGATCCCCGCCGGGCGATCGTCGAGAGTTCCGGGGGGGACAGGTCGAGATCGGCGGCAGCCGCGGCCGCACAAGCCGCGGCGGCAAACCCCGACGAGGACGAACCGAAGCCGACGTTCGTCGGGAAATCGTTCCGACTCTCGAGCCGGACGCGCGTGTCCGTCCCTGCGAGCGTCCGGACCCGATCGATCACCGACCGCACCCGATCGGCCGCGTTCCCGGTGACCGGTTCGTCGTCGATGACGTACGCGTCCGTCTCCCGGTCGGGCTCGAAGGCGACCGTCGTCAGGGAGTGACTCGGGGCCGTACAGACGCTGATGCTCGGATGATACGGAAGTCGCAGGGTGTCGTCCCGCATCCCGTGATACTTGACCAGGCCCTGGATCGGATGTGCGATGGCCGTCGCCGCGCCGTCCATGCCGAGCGGGCGTAGGTCCGGGGCATAAACGCACCGGGAATCGAACCGCTCAAGCCCGGGCGCCGACCCGGACTCGACATGGCGGACGCGAGCGAGGATGCGAGGGCCCAGGTCGCGACGGTCCTCGAGCGACTCTACAACGAGTACCCCGACGCAACCATTTCCCTGGAGTTCTCGACCCGGTGGGAACTGCTCGTGGCAGTGATCCTCTCGGCCCAGTGTACCGATAGCCGGGTCAATCGCGTGACCCCGGCACTCTTCGAGAAATATGGGTCCGTCGAGGCCTTCGCGGCGGCCGACCAAGAGCAACTCGCCGAGGATATCGGCTCGATTACGTATTTCAACAGCAAGGCCGAGTATCTGCGCGGGGCTGCCCAGCGTATCCTCGAAGAACACGACGGGGAGGTACCCGATTCGATGGACGCGCTCACGGAGCTCCCGGGGGTCGGCCGCAAGACCGCCAATGTCGTCCTGCAGCACGGCCACGATATCCGCGAGGGCATCGTCGTCGACACGCACGTCCAGCGGCTCTCCCGGCGACTCGGGATCACCGATGCCGAGCGTCCCGACGCCATCGAGCAGGAGCTCATCGAGCTCGTGCCCAAGGAAGATTGGACCGAGTACACCCACCTGCTCATCAGCCACGGACGGGCCGTCTGCACCGCGCGCAATCCTACCTGCGAGGAATGTGTCCTCGAGGACATCTGTCCGTCCTCCCGGCTCCGGGCCGGGGTCGACCTTGCCAGCGGGGAGGCCTGGGAGGACTAGTCCCCATCGGCGGCCAGCGGCGACTGGCTCGCCTCCACGCGGATCGATCGGTACCGCCCCTCGGGCCGAACGGTGGTTCGATCCCCACAGGCGAGTTCGCCGGCCGGCTCCCCGTCGAGGAACAGGCCGACGGCCCCCTCGTCGCGGACGACGGTGACCTCGAGTTCCTCCGACAGCACCCACTCGTCGGGATTGGTCCGGTACGGTGCCACCGGCACGACCACCGCTGCAGGCATGCCGGGATCCACCAGGGGCCCGCCGGCCGACCGCGCGTACGCGTTGCTCGTGGGTGGGGTCGCGACGACGATGCCGTCGGCGCGGTACTCGGCGATCTCCCGTCCGCGGTATCGAATCGCGAACTCCGAAATCGTCGCGGGTTCCCGGGTCATGACCATCGCCTCGGTCAGCCGTCCTCGGGTCCGACCGGGGATGGAGACCTCCAGAGTGGGATGGTCGACGTATTCGTGGTTCCCCGCTTCGATCTCCACGAGGGCCTCGGGGAGATCGTCGATCGCAACCGCCCCGAGCCCGACGGGTTCGTCGACGGCCAGCACCGCCCCCTGTCCGCCCGCACGGAGATAGGCACGCACGTCTTCCCACCCCCGGACCACCACGAGATCGAGGTCGCGATCGGCCAGCTCGCCGGCCGACGCCCGCATTTCGGGCGTGACGACATCGGCGATCGCTGCCGGAGAAGAAAATCCGCCCGTCGCGATCCCGATGTCCATCCGCCTAGAGCATGTCCTCTTTGCGCATCCCCGCGATCACGTCGTCGACGAGGTCGTCGACGCTCTCGTACGGGAAATTCTGATACCCGCCAAGCTTCGTCGCCAGCTCCATCGCGGTGACGCTCACGTCGCCCGCCTCGAACCGGGTCGAGGGGCCATCGGGGAGGGCCGGAACGAGTGCCATCTGGTTGTCGACCGGGTAATCGGCATCCTCGAAGGCGGTCCGCAGCTGGGATCGCAACTCCTCTTCGACCGATGACATGGGTATCCGTGCCCCATCGCCTCTCAAAAGGATTTCGGAGGGAGGGGGCTGAAACTCAACCTTTTTGACGAGCGCCGGGACATCCCCGCCATGCAGGATGTCCTCGCCGACTGGCGGCCGATCGTCGACGAGGCGATCGCCTCGCTGCTGCCACGCGAGATCGACGAGGAATACCTGACCTCCTACTTCGGGCCGGCCACGCACAAGTACGACCGGGCGGCCATCCAGCGGGCCCTCGCGGACCCCGTCTGGGACCTCCGCGATCGCGGCGGCAAGCGATGGCGCGCGGTGCTCTGCCTGCTTTTCATGGATGGCTTCGGCTTGGATCCACGGGCGTACGTCGAATACGCCTGTATCCCGGAGATCCTGCACAACGGCACGATCATCGTCGATGACGTCGAGGATGGCGCGGAGCTCCGCCGGGGCGAGCCGGCGCTCCACCACGTCTACGGTACCGACGTCGCGCTCAACGCCGGCAACGCGATGTATTTCCTCCCGCTCAAAGTGATCAGCCACAACCCGGGCGAGCTCGACCCGGACACTCAACTCGCCCTCTACGAGATGTTCATGGTGGAACTCAACCGCACCCACCTGGGCCAGGGGATGGACATCACGTGGCACAACCAGTCGGGCGTCGGGATCGCGGAGGCCCACTACCTCGAGATGTGTGCGTGCAAGACCGGCTGTCTCGGCCGGATGGTCGCGCGCATCGCGGCGATTCTTACCGACCAGTCCCCGGCCGTCGAGGAGCGCGCGGCGCGCTACGCCGAGGACCTCGCGATCGCCTTCCAGATCGGTGACGACATCCTCGATATCGAGCATACGCTCGATCGGGCCGGGGAGTTCGGCAAGGCCTTCGGCAACGACATCCGCGAGGGCAAGAAGACGCTCATGGTGATCCACGCCATGGAGCACGCCCCGCCCGATCGCGCCAACCGCCTCGTCGAGCTCCTCGATGCCGAGGACAACGATCGCGAGGAGATCATGGAGGCCATCGACATCATCCAGTCGACGGAGAGTGTCGCATATGCCCGCGAACGCGCCGAACACTTCGCGAGTCAGGCCCGCTCGCACCTCGAAGACGTACCGCTGGCCCCGGAACGGCGCGAGCAACTCGGGGCGTTCGCCGACTTCGTTATCGAGCGCGATCGCTAGTCGCCCCGGTCGACGTCGATCGTCAGGTCGACGTCACGGGGTTCGCCCTCGAGGTCGGCCACGATCCGTTCGACAACGTCCTCGGCCTCGCGGCGGACGAGCGGCTTCACGCGCTCGACGACCCACGAGACCGGGACGAACGCGGGGATGCCGACGGCGCCTTCGTCGGCCGTTTCCGCGTCGAACGCGATCCGGAGCCTCACGCGGGTGCCTTCGGCGATGGGCTCGAGCTCCCATGCCCCGTGGGCCTCGATGGGATCGATCGCCTGCCAGGCGATCCGTTCCGGACGGCTGATCCCGGTGACCCGGGTCCGCGCCCGGTAGCTGATCCGCCACCACTCGGCCGCGAGCTCGTACTCGGTCCCTTCCCCGCCGTCCCCGTGCTGGCGGACTTCGGTGAGATATTCGGAGTACTCGGCGTAGTTTGTGAATTCGACGAGGAAGGCGAACGTCTCCTCGGGGGGCACGTACACGTCGGTCCAGATGACGATCTCGTCCACGGGCCTGCGGGGCAGTCCGGCGGAAACGTTAGTCCGCGGGCTCCTCGTCGGGGAGGTCGCGACTGGAGCCGAACTCGGTCGACCAGTCCGTGGAGACGTGCGGGGCCCAGGCGAAAAACAGGATCGCGAGCACGACGGCGGTCAACGCGAGACCGGCGACGACGCCGGTCACGAGCAGGGTCGTTTGGTACGGCAATCCGAACACGGAGGCAACGGGCACGGGCAACATTGGCGTTCGTGTCCGTCCTACCCGCCGAGTCGCTCAAGTACGTTCCTATTTCGCGCGTCCGGAGGTAACGGTTTAATGCCCGCGGGGGGCGAACCCGGGGCGTATGCTGGCCGGCCGGAACGTCGCACTCGGGGTTACGGGATCGATCGCCGCCGTCCGGACCGTCGAGCTCGCCCACGAGCTCCGGCGACACGGCGCCGCCGTCCGCGCGGTGACGACCGCCGATGCGACGGGTATCATCACCCCGGCGGCCCTCGAGTTTGCCACCGACCGGCCGGTCGTCACCGGGATCACCGGCGCCGTCGAGCACGTCGAGCTGTGTGGC
>CAZAYR010000111.1:0-8693 GCA_964489365.1 uncultured Salinarchaeum sp. | reverse complement strand
CCTTGAGCCGGTGGAACCGGACGTACTCGGCGTCCTTGTCACCCATGATCATCCCGCGCATCAACAGAAACGGCTCGGAGAGGTAATGCAACGTGAGGGTCACGAGCGGGAGCAGGAGGTACTTGTAGAACTCGCGATCCAGAACGGTCGCCAGAAACCCGGTATCCTCGCGCTGGATCGACCCCATCCCGCCGCTCGGCAGCCACCGCAACTGGGCGGCGAAGATCATCAGCAGCATCATCCCCAACACGAAGTGCGGGATCGCACGCAACGTCACGATGCTAAAGGAGATGGCCGTTTCCCGTTCCTCGCCCCGCCGCCAGCCCGCGTACGAGCCGATGAAAAAGGCCCCGAGCGTGATCAACACCAGCGACGGGACCATCAACAGCAGGGAGTTCAGGAGCCGATCCAGGACGATGCCGAGGACGGGCTCGCTATGGGTAAAGGACGTCCCGAAGTCCCCCTGCACGAAGTTCGTGATATAGAGGATGTACTGCTCGTGTAGCGGGCGATCGAGCCCGAAGGCCGCGCGGATGCGTTCGAGCGTCTCCGGCTCGAACTCGCCATTGAGCATGGTGACCGTCGGATCCCCCGGAACGATGCGGAACAGCAGGAACGCGACCGTTAACACCGCCCAGAGGGTCGCCACATACCGGACGAGCCGCTTCGCCAGATAGCGCCTCATGGTGTGACCTCCGCTGAGTGGGTTGCGGACCGAACTGGCCTGGCGGGTCCGGGTGTCATCCCATCACCTCGTCGTGATGCAGGAAACAGGCGACTTTGCGCCCATCGACGTCGGCCAGTGCTGGCGGATCCGCAGTGCAGGGCTCGAACCGCTCGGGGCAGATCGGGTGGAAGCGACAGCCCTCGATCGCCGTCGGGTCGACCTCCTCGCCGGCGCTATCCAGGGCGAGGCGCTTTCGTTCGGCCGACGGATCCGGGACGCTGTCGACCAATAGCCGGGCATAGGGGTGTTTGGGATCCTGAAAGACCTCGAGGGCCTCGCCCTCCTCGACGATCCGCCCCTTGTACATCACCCCGATCCGGTCCCCGACGATCTGGACGATTGCCAGGTTGTGCGAGATGAACAACATCGCGAAGCCGAGCTTGTCTTGGAGGCGATCGAGGAGCTTGAGCAATGCTGACTGCGTCGAGAGATCGAGCATCGAGACCGGCTCGTCGGCCACGATCAGGTCGGGCTCGAGGATCAACGCGCGGGCGATATTGACACGCTGGCGCTCCCCACCGCTGAGCTGGTCGGGCTGGGCGTCGATGAACTCCTCGGGCGGACGCAAGCCCACGTCGTGGAGCATCTCCAGGGCCCGCCGCTCGAGTTCTTCCCGATCGTAGTTATAGAAATTCTTCAGCGGGTCCACGACCGTCTGGAAGACCGAATGCCGTGGGTTCAAGCACTCGTATGGGTCCTGAAAGATGACCTGTGCGCGCTTGCGGAAGTTACGCAGCTCGGATTTCGAGTAATCGTTCACGGGCTCGCCGCGATAGTAGATCTCGCCCGCCGTCGGCTCCTGGAGGCGTAAGAGGGTTTCACCGAGCGTCGACTTGCCCGAGCCGGACTCGCCGACCAGCCCGTAGACCTCGCCCGGTCGGATCGAGATCGAGACGTCATCGACGGCCGGAATGTAGTGATGGTCCCGCTCGAACCCCGGCAAGATGCTCCGCAGCGAGGAGCTCTCGGTGTAGAAATACTTGCGGAGGTTGCGCGTTTCCAGGGTCGGTTGGTCCTGCTGGGCGGTCTCTTGGCGTTCCGCGAGTTGGGGTTCCGTCCTAGACATGGCTCGTGGAATAACTGTCCCAGGATTGTTCTGGGGCCTGGCGACGGAGGCCATCGGCTTCGTCCGCTCGGTAGCATGCAACCTCGATCTCCCCGAATCGCTCCATCGGCGGGTGCGCGTCGAAGCACGCGGGTTCGGCGTACGGGCAACGATCCGCGAACCGACATTGCTCGGGGGGATCCCGCATGTCCGGGGGGTCCATGGCCATCTCGATGAGGTCGTCCGGATCGGTCTGCAGGCTCGGCAGGGAGTGTTTGAGCCCGATCGTGTAGGGGTGGTGGGGCTGCTCGAAGATGTCAGCCGTGGGCCCGGACTCGACGATCTTGCCGCCGTACATCACCGACAGCTCGTCACAGGTCTCGATCATGTCCGCGATGTCGTGCGAGATCATGATCACCGAAATGTCGAACTCGTCGCGGTAACGCTCGATATCGTTCAGAATGCGATCGCGCGTGATGACGTCGACGCCGGTCGTCGGCTCGTCGGCGATGATCAGCTTCGGCTCGAGGAGCAGCGACATCGCCAAAATCACCCGCTGTTTCATCCCGCCACTCAGCTGGTGCGGGTAATCCCGAAGGCGGCTCGCCTCGATACTCACGGTCTCGAACACGTCCTCCGCCATCGCGACGCACTCGTCCTCGGTGAGATGGCGATGGTTCTGGATCAGATCGACCATCTGCCGTTCGATCGTCTTGACGGGATCCAGACACGCCATCGCGTTCTGGGGGATGAACGCGATCTCCTCCCATCGCATCGCTCGAACCGCTTCCTCCGAGAGGTCGGCGATATCTCGACCGTCGAACACGATCCGTCCCGAGGGAATCGAGGCGTTATCCGGGAGGATCCGTACGATCGACTCGGCGAAAGTCGATTTCCCGCACCCCGACTCACCTAATAACCCACGAATGACGCCAGTCTCGAGGGTCGAGGAGACGTGATCGACGGCCGTGATGGTCGCATCCGGGATCGCATACTCGACGACGAGGTCATCAATCTCCAACAGGGACATGTCGCAGGAATCGCCAGCCCCCGAAGTATGTTTTACGGTCACATGCAGTGGGTTGGCACATCCCTGCCTCGGGGTCACGGTACCTATTTATGGGTGTGTGATCACCCGGGTGATATGCCACCACGTGGCCCACAAGACGATCCCGCACACGTCGATCGGCGCAGTCTGATGAAGATGTTCGGCGGCGGCCTCGCGGTCGCGACCGTGAGCGGCTGCCTCGGCGACGATGATGACGGCGACAGTGGGAACGATGGTTCCGGCGACGACGGGGACGATGGCTCCGGCGAGACCGGCGATCCCGTCGAGATCGTCCTACATGCGCCGAACTTCCGCACGTACGCCGACGAGATGCAGTGGATTGCCGACGAGTGGGAGCGCGAACTCGGTATCACCGTCGACGTCGAGACCCGGGATTGGACGACCCACCTTGCCGAGATCTACGGCGGCCAGTTCGAAGGCGTCGGCTTCACCTCGGCCGGGTCGACACCGGCCCGCGTCGAACCGCAGTTCTACCTCTCGTATCCAACCACCGATAGCATTCCGAACCCGAACCAGTCCCGATACTCCAACGAGGACTACGACGAGACCTACGAGGAACTCGTGGGGACCTTCGACGAGGACGAGCGCAACGAGCTGATCGGACAGCTCCAGGAGATGACCGCCGAGGACGTCCCCTTCGTCGGCCACGGATGGCCGCCGTTCGTGAGTCCCGTCAACACCGCCCTGTGGGATTTCCAGCCGACCCGGTTCCTCGGAGCATCCTCGTTCAACCAGATGGGCATCTATCAGGCCGAACCACAAGCCGACGAGACCAGCCTCGTGCTCGGGTTCGTCGGCGATATCGAGACCGGCAACCCCGTCGGGCTACAGGAGGTCGGGGTGACGAAGCTGATGCACCTCGTCTATGACACCCCGCGCATCCTTAACCTCGACGGCGAGTTCGAGGACTGGGCCTGTGAAGTCGAGGAGGTCGACCAGACGACCATCGAGATGACCCTGCGGGACGGCTTCGATGAGTTCACCGACGGGACGGAACTCACTGCGGAGGACGTCGCGTTCACGTACAATTTCCTGTCCGAAAACACACCCGCCCAGCTCACCTCGTTGCTGGCCCGGGTCGACTCCGCGGAGGCCCTCGACGACCGGACCGCCCAGATCAACCTCTCGGCCCCGGACTATACGTTCACGACGGCGACGCTCGTGATGGTCCCGATCCTCCCCCAGCACATCTGGGAAGGCACCGACGAGGAGTTCGAAGAGATCGACGTCTTCAACATGGACACCGAGGACGTCATCGGCGCTGGGCCGTTTCTGCTGGAGGAGTGGTCGAGCGACCGCATCCTCCTGACGGCCAACGAGGATTACTTCCAGGGGCCTCCCGGACCGGACGAGGTAATCCTCGCGGGTCGGGGGAGCAACGACGCACTCCGGAACGACATGGTCACGGGCCAGATCCACGGCTCGCACACGACCGTTCCCCCCACGATCGCCGAGGAGATCGGGGGAGGGAGCGAGGACATCGAGCTCCAGGAGACCGAATCCGTCCACTTCGAGCACATCTCGTTCAACATGGAGAACGAACCGCTCGATGACCAGGCCATGCGCGAGGCGCTGGCGATCTCGATCGATATCGAGGCCTTCAGCGACGTCTTCTACCTCGGCGAGTGGACCCCCGGCAACAACACGCCGGTCCACCCCGTCCAGCCGTGGGGCCGTGAGGACCTCCCGACCCTCGCCGATCTCTACGACGTGGAGGAGGCCCGGTCGATTCTCGAGGAGGCCGGCTACTCCTGGGACGACGACGATCAGCTCCGCTATCCCGCGTAACCCTAGGTTCCGGCCTTCTCGACCTGGTACCACTCGCCGTTCCAGCTCATGAAGTACTCGAACGAGCAGCGAACGGTCAGCACACCGAACCCCGGATAGACGATGGGGACGAGGAGCAGGGCCGGGGAGAGTTCCGGCAGATGGCCGCGCCGGTAATCGTGATACACCGGCGGTGCGACGGTAAACAGGATCGCGGCGAAGGGTAACAAGAAGAAGATTTGGAGATCGAGTACCAGGAGCACGAGGACTTTCGCCGCCAGGGCGACGAGAAAGACGCTCGCCGCGAGGCTGGTGGCGATCCGGATCGTCGAGAGCTTGCCGCGCACGCCGCCGCGCGCGTAGCCGCCCGTTAGTGCCTTGAGGAGCACCTCGATGTGACCGAGGCGCCATCGTTTCCGTTGGCCCCAGAGATCGCCCCAGGTATGGGGCGCCTCCATCTCGTTCGTGATGTTCCGGGATTGCCTGACTGCCAGCCCCGCCCGGAAACATTTATGGGCGAAATCGATATCCTCGGTCAACAGATAATCGAGGCCACCGACGGTCTCGAAGGCGTCGCGGGTGAAGACTGACGACGAACTGCGGCAGTAGGTAAATCCCAGCGGCTCGACGAGTTTGTAACTCGCATGAAACAGGAGACGCTCGCAATAGGCGATGCCCTCCACGGGCCCGCTGACCCGGGGTACGCGACGGGCCTGGAACACGTCCTCGCCCTCCTCGAGGATCGCGTACATCGCCCGGGGGATGAATTCCGGATCGATGCGCTCGTCGACGTCGAACGCGGCGAAGTATTCCGCATCGACCCGTTCGACGGCGTCGTTGACGGCACCTGACTTCGAACCCGGATACCGGTTCACGAGGACGTTGACGGCTGGATCGGACGCGTATTCCCTGGCCCGTTCGAGCGTTGCCGTGTCGTCGGGTTCGCCGACGATCACGATCCTCAGGTGCTCGTAATTCGACTGGAGCAGCGTGCCCACGCTCTCATGGATCACGTCCGCGTCGCGATACACGGGGACGATCGCGGCGACCGTGGGGCCGTCGCGGATCCGTTCGTCCTCTCCGTATTCCCGGTATACCTCCCTGGATAACATGAGCCCGCTCAACGCGACCAAACACGAGAAGGCGAGCGTCGCGGGCACCGCCTCGACGGTTATGATCTGAATGAGTAACCCCGCAAGATCCAGCGTGAAGGTTTCGGGGCGCATGCCGTGATATGCCCCGATACCGAAGATAACGACGAGTGCGGTGAGATGGGCTATCTGCTCGAGAATCCAACGGTACATCTCCGTCGTGGGAGTGTATCCGACACCACCATGTCAAATTATCGATTAACCGTTCCCGCCGTTAATCACCCCCGAGTCGATGGTTCGAAACCGGAGACGTGCACGAATTGACATCGCATGGATAGGGTTGCGTCACCCCCTCCCCCGCAACCGTCGTATCGAGACCTCTGACGGACAACCCTCATGTAGGTGCCCAGTGCACGGGCGAATACCGTGGAGTTGCCTCGTCTCCGAGGGCCGGTGCACACGGGCGTTCGCGCGGCTGGCGGCTTGCTCGCCTTGTTGGTCGCGTGGACCCACCTGCTACATCCCACCAACGGCCTCCCACGACTTCTGCTGTACATGGAGGTGGGGACGCTGTACGACCCGCGACCGCCCCTGTTCGTGGCGTCGTCGTTGCTGATCCTCGCGGGGATCGCCCTCGCGATCGCCGGGCGATACCGGCGGGTGATCTACGTCGGGGGGATCGTGCTGATGGTCGGCCACTTGTTCATCTACGTGGGCTGGCATTCCGTCCTCGATCACGGCGCCTTCTGGCCGTACATCGAGCCCTTTCCGCACGAGGGATTGCCCCTGCTGGATTCGATGTATCGACATCTCGCGGATGACCGGCTCGCGCTGGTCAGCAAGCTCTCCGAAGCCGGCCTCGCGATACTGTTGGTGGTTCTCACCATCGAGGAATCCCGGACCGGCGATTGATATCGGGGAGCGGGAATCGGGGAGTACTTTCATATATTGCTCATGAGCATTGCCGCACGTTGCCATGGCATCCTCGCACTCGGACGATCGGCCGTTGATGCAACGGCTATACGACAACGTCTGGCTGCTCGCCGTCGCAGCCATCGCCTTCTTCGCGTTGTCCTACGTCGCCTGGGGTGTGGCGGACATCATCTCGACGTCGCCAGTGTAACCCATGACGAGTCCAACCGAACCCCCCGAAGAGGACTGGTGGGATATCCCCGTCAACCGGCGTGAATCGATCTGGCTCGGCATCGCCGGAGCATGGTCGCTCGGGATCTTTGCCTGGATGGCCGGGTTCACCCAGTTCGGCGACCAGAACCCCGTTGGTGACACCTTCGAGGTTACGCCCGAAGAGTACGAACAGCGCGTCGAGGCGTATCTCGAGGACGCGGAGGAGCAGGAGGATGGCATCGTCCCACCCGGCGAGGACGTGTTCATCGCCGGCACCCGTTTCTTCTGGGAGGGGTTGCCCGTGGTCCTGGAGGCCGGCCAGGAGTACCAGATCCATCTGGGATCCTTCGACGTCCAGCACGGCTTTTCCGTGCGACCCGAGGACTCGTTGAGCCAGCAGATCAACCTCCAGATCTTCCCGGATCGCGAATGGGTCGTCCCGATGACGTTCGAGGAACCGGGGACGTACCGGGTCATCTGTACGGAGTTCTGCGGCCCCGGCCACAATGGCATGTCGGGCCGCTTTGAGGTGATCGAGTAACATGTTCGTGATTTCCCGGCTCCTCGGCCACGACTACGACGTCGACGGCTTCCGTCACTGCTCGATCACGGGGTTCGATATCCACGAGACCGTCGAGAAACACGTCGCGTTGTTCGGGCTCACCGCGGTCGTGGCATTACTCCTCGGCGGGATCTTCGCGACCACGGTCGCGCTGACCCGGTGGGAATTCATCGGCCTGCTGGGCGAATACGAGGGATACTATATTCATCTGAGCCTCCACGCCTGGAACATCCTGGTCTTCTGGATGGTCTTCATGGAGATCGCGATCCTCTACGTCGGGGGGCCGATGGTACTGGGTCGGCGTCTGCCCTGGCCCCGGCTGGCGCAGCTCGGCTGGGTCGTGATGGCGATCGGCGCCATCGGTGTCAACATCGCCATCTGGCAGACGGGCAACTTCGGCGACGCGCCCTTGCTCACGGCCTACGTGCCCCTGGAAGTGAGCCAGTGGTTCTACGCGGCGGGAATCGTGTTCCTCCTCGGGGCCACGATCAGTGCGCTCCCGTTCTTCGTGTCGATCTTCAAGGCCACGTGGGGGAAATCGAAAAGCCTCCCGTTGATCACCTTCGGCGCGTTCGTCACGAGCATCATCGCGCTCGAGGCAATCCTCGGCGGGATCGCGGCGTTCAGTTATGCGCTCTCCTGGCGCGTCGGGCTCATCGAGACGATCGACGCCGGGCTCTATCGCCATCTCTACTGGATCATCGGGCACGGCTCCCAGCAGATCAACCTGGTCGCGATGATTACCGTCTGGTACCTCCTGACCCACGTCGTGGGCGGGGCCGTGGTGGTCTCGGAGAAGGTGTCCCGGTCGGCCTTTATCCTGTATCTCTTCTTCATCAACCTCGGCGCCGCTCACCACTTGATGGTCGATCCCGGCCTCTCGGTCGGGTGGCGGGTCTGGAACACGTCCTACGCGTTCTACGGCGCCGCGTTCGCCAGCATGATCCACGCCTTCGCGATCCCGGCGGGACTCGAAGCCGGGCGCCGCCAGCGCGGGCTCGGGGGCGGGCTCTTCGGCTGGCTCACCGGCGCCCCCTGGCGCAATCCGGTGTTCTCGGCGACGGTCTTCAGCGTGATCCTCTTCGGCTTCGTCGGCGGCATCACCGGCGTCCTGATGGGCCAGATGCAGCTCAACATGACCTGGCACAACACGCTCGCCACGGTCGGGCACTTCCACGCGACCGTCGCGACGGGCACGACGCTGGCGTTCATGGGCCTGGGCTACTACGTCCTGCGGCTGGTGTTCGGCCGCGAGTGGATCCTCCGGCCCGTCGCTGCCATCCAGCCGTATCTCTACGGCGGTGCCA
>CAZAYR010000110.1:0-8732 GCA_964489365.1 uncultured Salinarchaeum sp. | reverse complement strand
GGCCGAGGACGCCGAGTACGCCGCGGGGGTGTACCTGCTGGCCTTCAAAAACCGGGTCGTGTTCTGCGCGGACACGACCGTGAACACGGACCCGGACGACGCCATGCTTGCCGAGATCACCCGTCACACGGCCGAGCTCGCGCGGCGGTTCAACGTCGAACCCCGGGCGGCCATGCTTTCGTACTCGAACTTCGGCAGCGTCGACAGTCCGGATACCCGGGATCCTCGGGCGGCGGTCGACCGGCTGCGCGCGGATCCGGCGGTCGATTTCCCCGTCGACGGCGAGATGCAGGCCGACACCGCGCTCGTCGAGGACATTCTGACGGGCACCTACGAGTTCTCGGTCCTCGAGGAGCCCGCGAACGTCCTGATCTTCCCGAACCTCGATGCGGGCAACATCGGGTACAAGCTCCTCCAGCGGCTAGGCGGCGGGGACGCGATCGGCCCGATGCTCGTGGGCATGGACCGGCCGGTGCACGTTCTCCAGCGTGGCGACGAGGTCAAGGATATCGTTAACCTCGCAAGCGTGGCGGTTGTGGACGCACAGGAGTCGGACTGATCAATATCATGGCTACGGAACGATCGCCCCGCGATCACCGGGCGGATTTCGACTTTCAGGGCACCCACGAATCGGTCCCACCGGCACTGGCGGCACTCGAGGACGTCGCCGACGGCGAGGTCCGGCTCGACGAGTACAGCAAGCAGCTCTACGCCACCGACGCGAGCATCTACGCCGTCACCCCCGTTGGCGTGGTGTTCCCGCGGGATGCCGCCGACGTGGCGCGGGTCGTCGCCCACTGTGCGGACCACGACATCCCGGTCCTCCCCCGCGGCGCGGGGACCAGCCTCGCCGGACAGGCCGTCAACGAAGCGGTGGTGCTGGATTTCAGCCGGCACATGGACGGCGTGCGGTCGGTCGACCCCGACAGGGCCTGGTGCACGGCGGAACCGGGGGTCGTGCTCGCGGAGCTGAATGAGACGCTGTCCGCCCACGGGCTCAAGTTCGCGCCGGACCCGGCGTGGGGGGACAAGAGCACCCTCGGCGGGGCGATCGGGAACAATAGCACGGGCTCGCACTCGCTCAAGTACGGGAAGACGGAGGCGTACATCGAGTCCTGCGAGGTCGTCCTGGCTGACGGCACGCGGACGACCTTCGGTGAATGCACGCTCGAGGACATCGCGGAGCGGGGAGATCCCGCAGGCGACCTCGAGGCGCGGATCTACGCCTGCATTCACCGGATCGTCACCGAGGAGCGCGAACCCGTCCGGGAGGCGTTTCCGGAGATCCACCGCAACGTCTCGGGGTACAACCTCGACCGGCTCTGCACCGAGGCGGAGACGGGGTCCGTCAACGCCGCGCGCCTGCTCGCCGGCAGCGAGGGGACGCTCGCGATCGTCACCGCGGCGACCGTGTCCCTCGAACCCGTGCCGGCGACGACCGGGGTCGCGCTCCTGCTCTACGAGGACCTCCTCGACCGGATGGCGGACGTGGAGGCGGTCCTCGCACACCACCCGTCCGCCGTCGAGATTATCGATGACGTCCTGCTGGACCTGGCACGCGAGACCGAGGAGTTCCATGACGTCGCCTCCCGGCTCCCGGACGCCACCGAGGCGGCCCTGCTCGTCGAATTCTACGCCGAGGACGAGGCGGCGGCCGACCAGCAGACCGCGAACCTCATCGAAGACCGCACGGACGACGTCCCGACCCGCGCGGAACCCGCCCCCGATGCCGGCACGGACGCCCCGATCCGGGCCAGCGGGGCCTTCGAGGCCGCAGACCGGGCCGAACAGGACGAATTCTGGAAGTTGCGCAAGAGCGGGCTCCCGATCCTGCTCGGGCGGACGTCCGATGCCAAGCACGTGGCTTTCATCGAGGATACCGCGGTCCCCGTCGAGTCGCTGCCGGCCTACGTCACTGACGTCCAGGAGGTGCTTGACGCGCATGACACGTTCGCGAGCTTCTACGCCCATGCCGGCCCGGGCTGTCTCCACATCCGTCCGCTCGTCGACACGCATACGGTCGAGGGCGTCGCGGACATGGAATCGATCGCCGATGCGGTCACCGACCTCGCGATCGAGTACGGCGGCTCGATCACCGGTGAGCACGGCGACGGTCGGGCCCGATCGCCCTGGATCCGGAAGCAGTACGGCCAACACGTCTACGGGCTCTTCGAGGAGCTGAAGGACGCCTTCGATCCGGACGGGCTCCTCAATCCCGGACAGATCGTCGGTGACGCCGACCTGACCGAGGACCTCCGGATCGACCCGGACATGTCCTTCGAGGCCGGCTTCGAACCGGCCCTCGAGTGGGACAACGAGAACGGGTTCCGGGGCATGGTCGAGCTCTGTCATGGCTGCGGTGGCTGTCGCGGCGAGCAGGAGACCACCGGCGGGGTCATGTGTCCGACCTACAGAGCCTCCGCCGAAGAAATCACCGCGACCCGTGGACGGGCGAACCTGCTCCGGCAGGCCATGACGGGCGAGCTCCCCAACGATGCCGCCGGGGATCCCGAGTTCCTGCGGGAGGTCATGGACCTCTGTATCGGCTGCAAGGGGTGCGCTCGGGACTGTCCCAGCGAGGTCGACATGGCCCGGTTGAAGGTGGAGGTCACCCACGCCCACCACCGCGAGCACGGCGTGGACCTCCGGACGCGGCTGTTCGCGAACGTCCACCGCATCGGGGCGATCGGCAGTACGCTCGCACCGGTCTCGAACTGGATGACGCGACTACCCGGGGCCGGATGGATGGCCGAGAAGACCCTGGGAATCGCCAGAGAACAGGAGCTTCCACGGTTCCGACGGGACACCTTCCTCGATCGGGTCGAGGCCCGCCCGGCCGGCGACGGTGCCGGTGGGGCGACCGACGCGGTCCTGCTCTTGCCCGACGTCACGACGAACTACCACGAGCCGGAGATCGCCACCGCGGCGGTCGCGGTCCTCCAGGCCGCAGACGTCGACGTGGCCGTCCCCGACCGCTTCCTGCCGACGGGGCGGCCGGCCTACTCGATGGGAATGGTCGAGACCGCCCGCGAGCGGGCGGCGAGGGTGGTCGAGGCCCTCGAGCCCGCGATCGCGGCCGGCCGGACCATCGTCACGGTCGAGCCCTCCGATGCGGCGATGCTCGGTTCCGATTACGCGGCGCTGCTGGGACCGGAGGCCAGCGCCCAGCTCGCCGGCCACACGGTCGGCTTGATGGAGTACCTGGATCGATCCGGGCTCGCCGTCCCCGAGGGCGGGCAGGGCACGCTCACCTACCACGGCCACTGCCACGACAAGGCGACCAACCGGGCCGCGCACGCGACGCACGTGCTCGAGGCGGCCGGGTGGGACGTCGATCAGCTCGACAGCGGCTGTTGCGGGATGGCGGGGTCGTTCGGGTACGAGGCCGAACACTACGCCATGAGCAAGGCGATCGCGGGGATCCTCTACGACCAGGTCGACGCCAGCCCGGGCGGCGAGGTCGTCGCGACCGGGGCGTCCTGTCGCAACCAGTTACGCGATCACCTCGGGACGCGGCCGGCCCATCCGGTCGAACTGCTCGAGGAGCTGTTGGACTAAACTCTCCGAGGACGCACGCGCCGGTTCCGCCGGCGATTCATTCGAGGGGTTCGACTTCGATGCCCCCACCGACTTCGACGGTGACACGGTGACCGGCATACTCGAAGCTGAGATAGCCCTCGAGCGTCTCGCGTTCGGCATCGAAGAGCCCGTCGAGCAGTTCCGGATCGACGACGTCGTACAACCGCGGGAGCTCCTCGATCTCGCGGCCGGATCGGGTCGCGATCGTGGCGATAATCCGGTGGGATACGGGTTGGGTGGGTACGTGCGCGGCCGCCCCCGAACGACCTTCCGTCATGGCCGCATGCTCCGAAGCCACCCCCAAAAAGCGATCGGTCGTGTCCGTGCCGGTGGGTCCAACCGTCGCGATCGGTTGTGGCGATCGGTACCGGGAACGTCTTTACCGATCCGGGCGCGAACGGCGAGCATGTCGGACGTGGGGTGGTTCGAGGGACTTGCGGCCGAGGATATCGTGTCGGTGTCCGAGCGGATCCGCGAGGGCGTCGCCGACGCGCCCCGGGAGTGGCCGACTCGCGCCGTCGACGCGGGATTCGTCCCGGACCGGGAGACGTACCTCGCGGTGCTCAACCGCGCCAGCCGGCGGGCAGCCGCGAAGGGGGTCGAGGCTCACGCGGAGGCCGAGGATCGCCGGCTCATCCACGCGGTGCGGGCCATCGACGACCTCGATCGGATCTCGAACGAACTGGCCGAGCGTGTCGCCGAGTGGGCGCGCACGACGGATCTGGATTCGGGTGCGCGACGTGAGGATGTGATCGCGATGGCCGACGAGGAGCCCTCCACGACGACGGGGGAGGCGGTCGTCGGGCTGGCGGGGCTGGTCGCGGACGCGCGGGCCCAGCGCGAGGCGCTCGTCGCTAACGTCGAGCGCGGGATGCATGGACTCGCGCCGAACCTCACCGCGCTTGCCGGGCCGCTGCTGGGGGCCCGCCTGATCGCGCTCGCCGGCGGCCTCGAGGAGTTGGCGAAGATGCCAAGCAGTACGGTGCAGGTCCTCGGCGCCGAGGAGGCGCTGTTCGCGCACCTCCGCGGGGAGGGACCCTCGCCGAAACACGGGATCATCTACACGCACCCAGACGTGAGGGGAACCGATCAGGCCCAGCGGGGGTCCGCGGCCCGCGCGGTCGCGGGCAAGCTCACCATCGCCGCGCGGATCGATCACTACGCCGGGGATCGGCGCCCCGACCTCGAGCGGGAACTCGCCGAACGCATCCGGCGAATTCAGGGGCGGTCGGCATGAACGGGGACCGCATCGGGTATCGCGCGTTCGAGGGCACGGAGGCGTTGGCCACGCGGGGGGAACCGGTGTACGGGGAGGAGGTGGCTGAGGGCTGGCGTCGGTGGTCCGCAGGCCGTTCGAAACTGGCAGGGATGCTCGACCGTGGCATGGATATCGAGCTCGACGAAGGGACGCGGGTGCTGTACCTGGGGGCGGCCAGCGGCACGACGGTCAGCCACCTCGGGGACGTCGTCGACGTGGTCTATGCCGTCGAGTTCGCGCCCCGGCCGATGGCGGACCTCCTCGAGGTCGCCGAGGATCGCACGAACGTGATTCCGCTCCTGAAGGACGCACGGCGGCCGTCCGCGTACGCCCACGTCGTCGAGGCGAACCTCGATCTGATCGTCCAGGACGTCGCGACCCGCGATCAGGCCGGGGTTGCGCTCGCGAACCGGCAGTTTCTGGCCCCGGACGGGCAACTGGCCCTGGCGATCAAGGCCCGCTCCGAGGACGTGACCGCGCCCCCGGAGGAAACCTTCGACGCTGTCGTCGACCGCCTGGGCGAGGAATACGTCGTGAAGGATCGGACGTCCCTCGCCCCGACCCATCGCGATCACGAAGCCGTCCTGGCGGGTCCGCGCGGGTAGCGGATGGACCGGGGCGCTTTTAGTGCCCGTTGCAGAGGGTTCGAGCGATGGAAACGGGCGGCGCGGAACATTTCGACTCCTTCGGGACGGTCGGGATCGAGGAGGAGTATTACACGGTGGACGACGCGGGCGCACCCGTGTCCGCCACCGACGAGCTCGTCTACGACGGCGATCCGCCAGAGGCACTGGCCGGCCGCCTCGATCACGAGCTCTTCAAATTCGTCATCGAGGCCCAGACGCCGGTGATCCCGTCGATCGACGCGGCGGCCGACGCCCTCGCGGAGATGCGATCGGCCCTGGTAGCGTACGCGGCCGAGCACGGCTACCGCATCGCGGCGGCGGGCTTGCATCCGACCGCCCGGTGGCGCGAGCTCGAACACGCCGAGAAACCCCGGTATCGCTCCCAGCTCGATCGCATCCAGTATCCCCAGCACCGCAACATCACGGCCGGGTTGCACGTCCACGTGGGCGTCGACGACGCCGACATGGCGGTCTGGATCGCCAACGAGATCCGCCAGTACCTCCCGATGATCCTCGCGCTGTCGGCGAACTCGCCCTTCTGGTATGGCTTCGATACGGGGCTGGATTCCGCCCGGGCCAAGATCTTCGAGGCGCTGCCGAACACGGGGATGCCCACGCGGTTCGCGTCCTACGACGCCTACGACCGCTTCGAGCGAACCATGGTCGAGCGGGCGGCCATCGCCGACCGCGGCGAGTTGTGGTTCGACGTCCGGCCGCACTCGGGGCTCGGGACCGTCGAGGTCCGGACTCCCGACGCCCAGGCCGACCAGGACCGCGTGCTCGGGATCGTCGAGTACATCCACGCCCTGGTGATGGATCTCGCCGAGCGATACCGCGCCGAGGCGACCCGGACCGAGATGCGCCGCGAGCTGCTCGACGAGAACAAGTGGCGGGCGATGCGGCACGGGCGTGATGCCGAGTTCATTACGCCCGACGGCGCCGGGACGATCCCCCTCGAGGAGATGGTGGCTGCCGAACGTGAACGTCGGGGGACCGATAGCCTCGAGCGGCTGCTCGCGGCCGAGGGCGGCGCCGAACGGCAGCGTCGCCGCTTCGAGGAGGGTGGCTTCCAGGCGGTGCGGGATGCGTTGTTCCTGCAGTGAGCCAAGGGTTATCCCGTTCGAGGTATTGTGTCCTAAGTGAGAGGACATGAATTCCGAGGAAGACGAGACACCGACTGAAGACGACGAGGTGCCGATTACCGTCGAGGAACAGGACGGGGCGCGCGAGCGGCTCGAGCGGGAGGCCGAGCGGGCGGTCGACGGCTTCGACGCCGGGGTCGTCGACCTCCTGGCCTGGCTGCTGGATACGGAGACGCGGGCGCGGATCTACGTGCACCTCCGTCAGGAGCCCCGGAGCACCAGCGAGGAGGTCGCCGAGGGCACGGGGCTCTACCCGAGCACCGTCCGCGAGGCCCTCGCTGAGCTCCACCAGGAAGGGACGGTCGAACGGACCAAACGCGAGAGCGGGGGCGCCGGCAACAACCCCTACGAGTACGAGGCGATTCCCCCCAGCGACCTCGTCGGCGGGTTGGTATCCCAGCTCCAGGAACAGTTGAATACCTTGGTCAACCTGGATCGCTCACGCGATGCGGAACCCGAGGCGCCGCCGGATCCGATCACCATCTCGGTCGACGAATCCGACCTCGACGAGGGCGAGGACTCGGAACGATAAGCGTTAGGGCGCCAGGGGGGCGAGGGGGCAGTGTAGCATGGGTGCAGACATGGTTGCGCTCGGGGGGACCTTCGACCCGATTCATGACGGCCATCGCGCGCTCTTCGAGCGGGCTTTCGAGCACGGCCATGTCACCGTCGGGCTCACGAGCGACGACCTCGCACGACGCGCACGCCCCCCCGAACGCCCCATCCGCCCGTTCGTCGAGCGGATGCGCGATCTCGCCGAGGAGCTCCGGACGTTCGCGACGCAGTACGACCGCACGTACGAGATCTGGCGGCTCCACGAGCCGACCGGGATCGCGGACGCCCCCCGGTTCGACGTGCTCGTCGTCTCGCCGGAGACCGAATCCACCGGCCGGACGATCAACGACATCCGCGAGGAACGTGGGCATGCGCCCCTCGAGATCGATGTCGTCGATCACCTCGTCGCCGAGGACGGCGACATCATCACGAGCACACGGATTCTGCAGGGCGAGATCGACGAGCACGGCAACGTGGTCGAGTGAGCTACCAGTCCGGTGCCGTGAAGCCGCTCTCTTCGAGCAGGGCCTTCCATCGTTGTTGCACGGCCAGGCGCGACACGTCGAACGTGTCCGCGATGGCCGCCTGGGAGCGCTCCTCGCCGGCGATCAACGTCGCGGTATAACAGCTCGCTGCGAGCGTTGCGGGTTTCGAGCGATCCGGCAGCGGGAGGGCGGAGAGATACAGGTCGGTGGCGATCGAACGCACGTCTTCGCCGAGATCCAGTGACGCAAGGCCGTCCTCGAGCTCGGCCAGTGCCTCCTGTTCCTGCCGGCGATCGCTGGCTCGATGCACACTGGACGTGGGGTGGGCGAAGCCAAAAAGGCGACCCCGAGCGACACGTTCTTACAACGATCATCGTGTAGGAGCGAGTGTGCGCGGGTAGCCAAGCGGTCAACGGCGCAGCGCTTAGGACGCTGTCTCGTAGGAGTCCGCAGGTTCGAATCCTGTCCCGCGCACATAGACAAACGGATTGATTCCCTCCCGGTTCGGATCGGCCGCCCAATTCCTAATTTCGAAGCCGGCAGTATCCGTTAAAGATCCGTGCGCCGAGACATTTACTGGTCACATCGATTGTGTTCACACTATGGCGGGTTCCCCCCGCGTATTATCTCCCACAAAGTCCGAGCTTGTCTGACCGGTTGTAAGTGGCATTGATGCGGTTTGATGGGCGAGGGTGGTCGGGTCCTCGTCTCATCGTGCTGGAACGTGGCGACCATCTCCCGTGTCTCCTTCATGAAGGAGTAGTTCTCTGGGTCGTATTTCTGCGCATCAAGGGTACATGACAGCATCGTAATCACATAGATCCGATCCGCACCCATCCGACAAAAATTGGCCCACCATCGTACACTCGACATCATATTCTGAGTCTGCGGAGCGCATGTTCACATGTTCGTAGATGTTGTCATTCTCCATCCACCAAAGCGACCCTCGAACCACCGAGGAGGAGAAGAATGAATCTCGTCCGACCGGTGAAGGTTTGTCGGCGGAACAACTATTTCAGACGAAACAGTCTCTCAATTATGTCACACTGGATCGGCGAGACGTTCACCAGCGACGCCGGATGGACGC
>CAZAYR010000109.1:0-8983 GCA_964489365.1 uncultured Salinarchaeum sp. | reverse complement strand
GAACTCGTGGACAAGAAAAACCAGCTCCAGACGCGCATCGAGGAATTCCGCACGAAAAAGGAGACGATGAAAGCCCGGTACGAGGCCGCGGAAGCGAGTACTCAAGTCTCCGAGGCGCTCACCGGGGCGGGCAAGGAGATGGAGGACGTCTCCCGGTCGATCGAGCGTGCCGAGGAACAGACCGAGGAAATGGAGGCCCGCGCGGCGGCGATGGACGAACTCCAGGAGTCCGGTGCCTTCGAGGATGCGCTCAGCGACAAGGACGCCATCGACCGCGAACTCGAGGCCGGGCGGACCGATGCCGAGGTCGAGGCCGAACTGGAAACCCTGAAAGGCGAGGTCGAGGGCACCGGCGGCGGCGGCGGTGGTGGCGGTGGTAGCGACGCCGAGGTCGAGGATGAGCTCGCGGAACTCCGCGAAGAGGAGACCGGCTAGTACTCACCCGTCGAAATCGCGACGCATCGCGATCTCGAACCAGGGGCAAAACCGGAGCTGCCGATACCATTCGGGATGTTCGTACAGTCGTTCGTACGGCGCCCACATGAGCCCCGCTACCTCCGATTCATCCGGTGCAAGCCTGGTGTCCTCGAGGGTGAGCTGTAGCACCGAACAGACTTCGTGTTCGACGCCCTTCCGCGGGTAATAGCGTTTGTACTCGAACGTATCGGTGAGCTCGAGGTCGTCGTACTGGGTGGGTTCGATGCCGAGCTCCTCGCGGAGGCGGTCGCGGGTCGCTTCCCGTTGGGTCTCGTTTTCGCCCGGGTGGGACGCGACGGTCCCGTCCCAGTAACTGTCCCAGAGGCGTTTGTCCGGGCTTCGTTGGGCCAGCAGGATCCGGCCGTCCTCGTCGAAGACAAGCGCCGTGAAGGCCCGGTGCCGGATGCCATCCCCGGTGTGGGCCTCGAGGCGATTGACCAGCTCGACGGGTTCGTCGTCCGCGGTGACCGCAACAACGCGTTGTTCGGCGTTGCGATGGGGGGGTTCCCCGGTACTGCCGGTCTCCTCCACGCTCATGCTCGGGCGTACGCGAGAAAGGATAAAACCACCTTCGACTTCGCCTACCCCAGTTGTTCGTCGAGGATGAGCCGGGTCTTGGTGCGAATGACCTCGCTCATCTCCCGGGCCTGCGTGATCAGCTCGTTCACCCGCGCCGTGTCGACCGCGTCGACGACCATCACGATGTCCTCCTCGCCGCTGACCTGCCAAACGAAATCGACCGCGGTCCAGGATGCCATCTCGCCGGCGACCGCCTGGGTGTCGACGTCAACGTCGACGGCGATCTCGATCATCGCCTTGACGTTGCCCGTCTGCGCGGCGACGGTGAACCGCTCGATCACGCCCTCCTCGACCATCCGGTCGACCCGGTTCCGGACCGTTCCCTCCGACGTGCCAACCTGCTCGGCGATCTCCGTGAACGGTAGCCGGGCGTCACGCCGGAGGATGTCGAGGATCTCCCGGTCCAGTTCGTCCATTGGGAGCCGACCCTTCGTCGGGACCCCATAAGAGGATTACGAATATCGTAAGTTCGTTACGAAGGGAAGGCTTTTCGTCGGGTGCGACATACGCATCTCGTAATGGAGACCGCCTACCTCGCGCTCGAGGACGGTCGCGTGCTGGAGGCCCGCTCCCGGGTCCCGGGTCGGACGCGCGGCGAGCTCGTGTTCTCGACCGCCTACACCGGCTACGAGGAAAGCCTCACGGACCCGTCGTACGAGGAGCAGGTGCTGACCTTCGCCTATCCGCTCATCGGGAACTACGGCGTGAACCCCTCGCGGTTCGAGTCCGACCGCATCCACCCCCGGGCCGTGATCGCGCTCGAACTCACCGACGAGATCACCCAATGGCTCGCCTCGGAAGGCGTGCCCGCCCTCGATCACCTCGACACGCGGGACCTCGTCACCGAGATCAGGGACTCGGGGGCGATGCGGTGTGGC
Organism: uncultured Salinarchaeum sp.; assembly: GCA_964489365.1. Lineage (GTDB taxonomy): Archaea > Halobacteriota > Halobacteria > Halobacteriales > SKNY01 > SKNY01. The sequence goes on along the minus strand of CAZAYR010000109.1, from coordinate 7,049 downwards.
ATCGCCGCCGGGCCCGACGCGACTGCCGAGGATGCCGAGGCGGAACTCGCCGAGTGCAAGCACATGAGCGACCACGAGGACATCGGGGCGCAGGTGAGCGTCCCCGAACCCGAGCTCCATGCGGGCGAGGACGTGGCCGACGTCCTCCTCGTCGATTGCGGGGCCAAGGACTCGATCGTCCACTCGCTCCGCGAACGGGGGGCCGACGTCTACCGGTATCCCTACGATACCGATCCCGCCGAAGTCCGCGCGGTCGATCCCGACGTGCTGTTCATCTCGAACGGCCCCGGCGATCCGGCCAACTTCGACGCGGCCGAGCAGCTCGTCGACGAACTCGCCGGCGAATACCCGATCGCCGGGATCTGTCTCGGCCAGCAGATCGTCGCCCGCGCGCTTGGCGGTGCGACCGAGAAAATGGCCTTCGGGCATCGCGGGGTCAACCAACCCGTTCGCGACCTGGAGACCGACCGGGTCGTCATGACGACCCAGAATCACGGATACACGGTCGCCGATCCCGGACGGCTCGCCGTGACCCAGGTGAACGTGAACGACGACACGGCCGAGGGTCTGGCGGACGACGAGCTCGGCATCATCACGCGTCAGTACCATCCGGAAGCGAACCCCGGCCCCCACGACAGCCTCGACTTCTTCGACGACGTCCTCGCGCTCGTCGACCGAATCGCTGCGGAGAACTAGTCCTCGCCGTCCTCGGGCCCCGCGTACGGCGGCTCCTTCGGCTGGCCCCAGTATTCCTCCATCCGCCCCCGGTCAGTGATCGCCTCGACCGAGAGCGGCTCGGCCTCGGCCTCGATCGCCTCCAGCGCCGCGTGGGCGCTGGCGAGCGTCGAAAAGTACGTCACCTCTTCCTCGACGGCCACGGCCAGCGGCCGACGCCGCCGTGAGACGATGAAATCGATCTCCCCGGCCCGGATCGCCTCGACGAAGGCGTCCTCGTCGGCCGGCTCGAGCAGGTCGAAGTGCTTTGCGTATTGCTGCCGGAGTGCCCGACCGGTCGCCGAGTGCTCGTCGGGGAAGGAGCTGTCCTCGAGATCGATCACCGCGGTCCCCGACGAGGGGATGGGCTTGCCGACCGCGGACTGGGCCTTCGCGTAGGCCTTGCCGACGCTCCCGGCCGTCCCCATGACCTCCCCGGTGGATTTCATCTCCGGGCCGAGTCGCGGATCCGAACCCGGGAGTCGGTCGAACGGGAGCACGACCTCCTTGATGCTGTACTCGCTCGGCACCTGTTCGACGGCGCCGATCTCCGCGAGCCGCTCCCCGGCCATCACGCGCGCCGCGATCTTCGCGATGGGCACGCCGGTCGCCTTCGAGACGAACGGCACGGTCCGCGAGGAACGCGGGTTCGCCTCGAGGACGTAGACCTCCCCGTCCTTGACCGCCAGCTGGACGTTCAACAGCCCGATGGTCTCGAGGGCCCGCGCGATGGATTCCGTCACCCGGCGGACCTCCCGGTTGACCTCCCGACCGAGGGACCGGGGCGGGATCATACAGGCCGAATCGCCTGAGTGGACCCCCGCGGATTCGATATGCTCCATGATCCCGCCGATAAGCACCTGCTCGCCGTCGCTGACGGCGTCGACGTCGAGCTCGATCGCGTCCTCGAGGAACTCGTCGATCAGGATCGGTTTGTCCGGGCTGACCCGCACCGCCTCGTCCATGAACCGTTTGAGCTCGTCGTCGGAGTGAACGACGTCCATCGCCCGGCCGCCGAGGACGTAACTCGGCCGCACCAGTACCGGGTAGCCGATCTCGTGGGCGAGCGCGAGCGCCTCATCCTCGCTCGTGGCCGCGCCCCCGTCCGGCTGTTTGATCCCGCGTGCCTCCAGCAGCTCGTTGAAGCGGTCGCGGTCCTCGGCGAGGTCCATCGCTTCGACGCTGGTCCCGAGGATGCGACACGACAGGTCCCGGCGTTCGATCTCGGCCTGGAGCGGCTCGGCGACGTTGACCGACGTCTGTCCGCCGAACTGGACCATCACCCCGTCCGCGCCGGTGACCTCGATGACGTCCGCGATCTCCTCGGCGCTCAGCGGTTCGAAGAACAGGCCATCGGAGGTGTCGTAGTCGGTCGACACCGTTTCGGGATTGTTGTTGACGATGTGGGCGTCGATGCCGGTCTCACGGAGCGCACGCACGGCATGGACGGTACAGTAGTCGAACTCGACCCCCTGGCCGATGCGGATGGGTCCGGCGCCGACGATCAGCACGCTCTCGACGTCCCGGTCGACCTGGACCTCCCGCCGGCCGAGGCGGTCGCCGCGGCTGCGGGCCGAATAGTAATACGGGGTGCTCGCCGCGAACTCGCCCGCACAGGTGTCGACGAGTTTGTACGACCGGTCGGGCGTGCGCGCCTCGATCGCGTCGAGTTCGACCCCGCCACCGTCGCCCGCCAGTCGCTGGATCTCGGCGTCCGTGTACCCGAGCTCGGCCGGCGTGACGAAGTCACCGTCAGCGGCCGCGCGAGACGCCGCCGCGATGCGTTCGTAGCGCCGGGTGTACCACGGGTGGATGTCCGTCGCCTCGGAGACGCTCTCGATGGTCATCCCCCGGTCGAAGGCCTCGAACATCGCGTAGGGGCGATCCGGCGTCGGGCGTTGCAGGTACTGGTCGATCAGCGTCTCGTCGTCGACCGCCGAGAGGTCCGTCGCCGGATCGTACTCCGTCGAGCGTAGCGCCTTCAGGAGGCTCTCCTCGAAGGTGCGCCCGATCGCCATGGCCTCGCCCGTCGATTTCATCGCCGTGCCGAGCTCGAACTCGACGTCGCCGAACTTGTCCTTGGGCCAGCGCGGGACCTTGGTGACGACGTAGTCGATGGCCGGTTCGAAGGCCGCGGTGGTCTCGCCCGTGATCTCGTTTTCGATCTCGTGGAGGCGCTTACCGAGGGCCACCTTGGCCGTGACGCGGGCGATCGGGTAGCCGGTCGCCTTCGACGCGAGCGCGGACGAGCGCGAGACGCGGGGGTTGACCTCGACGACGCGGTACTCCCCGCTCGGGGTCCCGTCGTCGCGCCAGGCGAACTGGATGTTACACCCCCCGTGGATCTCGAGATCACGGATCACCCGGAGCGCGGCCGATCGCATCTCCTGGTGGCCCTCGTCGGGAATGACCTGTGACGGGGTGACGACGATGGACTCGCCGGTGTGGATGCCCATCGGATCGATGTTCTCCATGTTGCAGATGATGATACAGGAGTCACCGCCGTCCCGCATGACCTCGTACTCGAGCTCGATCCAGCCGGAGATCGACTCGGTGAGCATGACCTCGTTGTTCCGTGACAGTCGCAGGCCGCGGCGGACCGCCTCCTTGAGCTCGTCCATCTCACCGATGACGCCGGACCCCGAACCGCCGAGCGTGTACGTGGTGCGCATGATGACCGGAAGCCCGCCGACCGCCTCGACGCCCTCCTCGACCGCGTCGACGGACTCGACGGTCACCGAGCGGGGCACCGGCTCGCCGAGCTCGTGCATGCGATCCCGGAACTGCTCGCGGTCCTCCGTGGCATAGATGGTATCCAGCGGTGTGCCCATGATGTCGACGTCGTACTCCTCGAGGACCCCTTCCTCGGCGAGTTCGGCCGTGACGTTCAACCCCGTCTGGCCGCCCAGCCCCGCGATCACCCCGTCCGGTCGCTCCCGGTCGATGATCTCCGCAATGGCCTCGGTCGTGATCGGTTCGATGTAGACCGCGTCGGCCATCTCCGGGTCCGTCATGATCGTCGCGGGGTTCGAGTTGACGAGCACGACCCGCACCCCTTCCTCCGAAAGCGCCCGACACGCCTGCGCACCGGAGTAATCGAACTCGGCCGCCTGTCCGATCTGGATCGGCCCGCTCCCGATCAGCAGGATCGTCCGGGATTCCTCTGCCATTGTATACTATCGGGTGGGAATCCGTACGCCCCCTTAAGCGACCCGATATGGTACGAGAAACGAAGTTCCATTACGATATTCGTATCAGCCGACCGGGCTATCCCCTGCCGTCTCGAACTCCCGTTGCTCGCGGTAGGTCTCCACGAACGCGGTCACGTCGAAGGTCTCGAGCTGGTCGGCGAACTCGCGCTCGATCGCCGGATCGTCGCTATGGCTGACCGCGTGATCCATCAGTTCGACGAGTAACTCGACGACGATTTCGTGGAGCCGGCGCGCCTCGAATGCGGTCACCCACAGCAGCGCCCAGCCGACGGAGTGATCCTCGCTGGTCTCGCGGACCACCACGTCCCCGGGGAACTCCTCGAGGACCATCCCCATCAGGTGGATCGTCCCGAAGGTGTCGTACTCGTCCGCGGGCTCGACGGTCGATTCGAGCACGGCCACGATCGATTCGGGGATCCACCGCCCAAGCGGGTGTACGTCCATCACGACCGCATGGGCGTCCCCGCATGCACACCCGTACTCGCGCATGCCCATGTCGAACGCGTCGACCTGCACGCGCCGGCCACAGGGGAGTTCGATCGACTCGCCCGTCCCTCCCGGGACCTGGGGATCGCCCATGGGCAGTCAGTTGGGGTGCCGACCGTTAAACCGTCGACGGCTCAGGGCCAGTCCTCCCGGACGTCCTCCTCGCCGGGCGCCGTCCCCGTTGGGGCGCCGAGCCGCCACGCCGCCGCCTCGGCGGCCTCCTCGATCGGGAGGTACTCCCAGCCAGCCCGGTCCGCGATCGCCGCGTCCTCCTCCGTCGTGCCCACGAAGACGTACCGTGCGGTGTCGAACTGCGAGCGCACGCTCTCGAGACTTTCCTCCACGCCCCGGGGCCCGGAGAAGAAGTCCTGGCGGATCCCTGCCTGGCGCGTGAAGTTGGTCACGACGTAGGTCGGTTCCTCCGAGACGACGCCCACGTACTCGGACCACTGCCGGGCGTCGGTCACGACCTCGCTCGGGCTGGCCACCGACTGGAGGGCTCCCAGCTCGAAGGCGAGGGTCATGTCCGAATCGCCGCCGCTGTCCATAGGTCATGTGCCCGGGGACCGCGCAAAACGGCTTCGATCCGGTCCGCGGGTCAGCCCTCGAGTGTCGGTGCGACGCCCTCGAGATCGATCGAGGGCTCGAGCAACGCGTCCTCGTAACCCGCGATCGTGGCCTCCTCGCGCATCAGCCGTTTGAGCGTCGACTGGGGCGCGAGGTTGCCGATCAGGACGCCGCCGACGATCCGGTCGTCCCGGATGGCGATCCGGCGCCAGTCCCGCTCGCCGTGGTTGGCCTCGATATAGCGGTCCCCGATCGTGGGATGCCCGAAGCTCAGGAAGGGGAAATCGAAGTGCGTGATCGAATACGACGATACCCAGCGGAACGGTTCGACGGGCTCGCCGGCCGCCATGTTCGTCGCGGCGACCTGACCCTGATTCTTGGCGCTCCCCCAGGACCCGTTCTGTTCGTATCGCCCGGTGATCGTATCGAAAAACCGCGTGATGTCGCCGGCGGCGTAGACATCTTCGACGGACGTCCGCATGTGTTCGTCGACGACGATCCCCTCCTCGATCTCGAGCGGCGTGGCCTGGAGGCACTCGAGGTTGTAGTGCAGGCCGATGGCCACCCCGACGAAATCGCTGGGGAAGCGTTCCCCGGTGGGGTCGATCGTCGCGACGACGTGCCCGTCGTCGTCGACCTCGAACCGGTCGGCGCCGCTGTCGAACACGGGGATGACATCCCGTGAGGCGAGCGCGTCATGAATGATATCGGCCCCGTCCTGGCTCAGCGCGTACCGCCACCACGCCTGCCCGCGCATGAGGTAATGCGCCGAGACGTCCTGGGCGGCACAAATCGCCGCGAGGTCGATCCCGAGCAGGCCCGCACCGATCACGACCCCGGCGTCGGCCGCTTCGATGTGCTCGCGGATGGCCCGGGCGTCTTCGAACGTCCAAAAATGATGGACGCCATCGGCATCGCTACGATCGACGGGCAGTTGGGCGGGGGTGCCGCCGGCCGCAATGCACAGGCGATCGTAGCCCACGACCTCGCCGTCGTGGGTATGCACCTCGTGGGCGTCCGTGTCAATGGCGGTCACGTGGGTGTTCAGCCGAAGCGCGATATCGCGCTCGTCGTACCAGTCCTCGTCGTGGATCGCGATCGGTGCCTCGGGGAGCTTCCCCTTCGCGAACTCCTTGATCAGAATCCGGTTGTAGAGCGGCTCGCCCTCGTCGGTCAGGACGATGATCTCGGCCTCCGGGTCCTTCTCCCGGAGGGTTTCCGCCGCGGAACTCCCCGCGATCCCATCGCCGATCACGACGTAGGAGCGCCCCATGGATCGTGTTATCCCCCGGGCGTTAAAGTCGGTTGCTATCGCCCGATTCCTCCCGAAGGGATGGTTTCATGAGGGAGCGGGGAGCACACCGCCCGTATGCCACGAACGCCCGACGAACACGTCCTCGCCGCCGAGGAGGGACGCATCTCCCCCCTCATCACGATCGCCACGGTCGTGCTGGCCCTCCTCTTCGGAGTCGCGCTCCTCTATCGGTTCGGGTTGACCGTATTGTGAGGCGGGCGCGGTCGCTATCTTTTTCAGCGCAGTTGGGTATCCTGCGAGCATGGTGACCGTCCGCGTACCCGCGACCAGCGCCAACCTCGGCAGCGGGTACGACGTGTTCGGGGCGGCACTGGAGCGCCCGGCCGACGTCGTCCGGCTCGAGCGCGCCGAGGAAACGACCATCGCCGTGGAGGGGGTCGGCAGCGAATTCATCCCGGAGGACCCGGAGAAGAATACCGCGGGCGCCGTCGCGGAGGCCCTCGACGCCCAGGCCCACATCGAGATCGACAAAGGGGTGCGTCCCGCCTCCGGTCTGGGCTCGTCGGCGGCCAGCGCCGCGGCGACGGCCATCGGGCTGAACGAACTCTATGAGCTCGGGCTATCCCACCGCGATCTGATTCCCTACGCCGCCCAGGGGGAAGCACTCGTCTCCGGGGAAGCCCACGTCGACAACGTGGCCCCGGCGATCCTCGGCGGGTTTACCGTCGCGACCGAAGAGGTCGTCAGCCACGTCGACGCGTCCATCCCGGTCGTCGCCTGCCTCCCGGAGGTCGTCGTCTCCACCCGCGACGCCC
>CAZAYR010000108.1:0-8997 GCA_964489365.1 uncultured Salinarchaeum sp. | reverse complement strand
AGACCCGGCCGTCGTGGGCGGCGAACTCCATGCCCTTGACCGTCCAGTTGTCGACCCCGAGCTCGTCGTGGACGCGGGCGATCCCTTCGGCGAGCTGGTCCCCGACGCCCTCGCGGTAGGCAATCTCCTCGACGAGATCGTGGACCAGGTCGGCGTTGCCGAACTCGTCCTCGCTGTCCAGGTACGCGGCGACGGTCAGCCCACAGGAAATGGTGTCCATGCCGAGCGAGTCACACAGCTCGTTCGACTTCATGACGTCGACGAGATCCCCGACCCCGCAGCTCGAGCCGAAGGAGTAGATGGTCTCGAACTCCGGGCCCTCCGTCTCCAACCCGGTCGCCTCGTCCCGGGTCGGCAGCTTGCACGCGAACGCACAGACCGAGCAGGAGCCCTTCTTGTACTTCTTCTCCTCGACGGCATTCCCGCCGATGTCCGCCGCGTGCTCGAAGGTCATCTCCGAGTAGTACCGGGTCGGCAGCGAGAACTGGTCGTTGATCAGTTCGGTCCCGCCGGCCGTCCCCTGGTTTTTCATGTTGTCATCCGAGGTCGCGGCGTCGCGGTGGATGCGGGATTCGACCTCCTGGTTGATGGGATCGTCGGACAGCTGGTCGCCCTCGAAGGAGATTGCCTTGACGTTCTTCGCGCCCATCAGTGCACCCAGGCCGCCGCGCCCGAACGCACGGGACTCGGTGGTCATCGGGGCCGCGAACCGGACCTGGTTCTCGCCGGCCGGCCCGATCGCGATCAGGTTCTCGGCCTCGAGGTCGTGGTGCGCCTCGGCGTACTCGGTGACCTCCGGCACCGTCGTTTCGGCCAGTTCGGGGACCTCCTCGAACTCGACCCCCTCGTCGGTCACGTGGATGAAGAGGAGCTCGTCGCTCTCCCCGACGAGCTCGAGCACGCTGATGCCGGTCCCCAGGAAGTTCCGCGAGACGAAGCCCCCCGCGTTGGCCGAGAGCAACCCGTCGGTCAGCGGCGACAGGCCGCTCATACTCATCCGCCCGGTGAAGCTCATCCCGGAGGTTTGCAGCGGCCCCGAGGCGACGTAGACCCGGTTTTCCGGCCCGAAGGGGTCCGCATCGAACGGGATCCGGTCGTGGGCGAGTTTCGTGCCGACGCCACGACCGCCGACGAACTGTTCGAGGATGTCGTCGATATTCTCTTCGGTGGTATCGCGGGCGCCGACATCTACGCTGAGGAGTGGTCCCTCGACGTGGAGCATGTGGCGTGTTGTATGCCACCACGATTATAATATTGTCGCGTTGAGTCGCGGAGTTCGCGACGATGACGGCCGACGGAACCAGCAGGCGGTCGATTGGCGACCAATGCGGTCCGGTCCCGGCGTTACGGGGGCAGGTCTTCGACGCAGGGCCACTCCTCGGGGTAATCGACCGGCGAATCGCCCTGGGGCCAGAGCGGATCCAGATCCGCGTCGGCCGGATAGTGGAGGTTGTCGTCGTCGTCCCAGCCCCAGCCCTCCTCCTCGAGGACCTCCCGTGCCCGTTCGAAGTCCGGCTCCGTCGAGTCGGCGACATACGTGAGGACTTCTTCGGGGTTGTCCGGGTGCGAAGGGAGCGTCTGGGGAATGATCGACGAGAAGGTCAGGGGTTCGGACAGGCCCCCGGTCATCAGGCTGTTGATCAGCTCCCGATTCATGATATGCGACACCGCCAGCCGGAACTCACGGAACTTGGTCGCCCCGAAGCTCATCTGCTGGGCGACGTACCAGTCGGCGATGTCCTCCCGTGCGTACGTCTCCGAGACGTCGGGGATCTGGGATTCGATGAGGTCCTGGTCCGCGGTGCCCATGTTCTGGAAGATGTTGATCTCGCCGGCCATGAACGCCTGACGGGCGTTCTCGAAATCCGCGAACCCCTGGAAGACGAAGTTCGCGTTCGGCGTCGCCCAGTGGCCGTCGTGGGGACGCATATCGAGGAGCTGCTCGGGGTTGAAGTTCTCGATCCGATAGGCGCCGGAGCCGATGATGTTGTCGAAGTCGATTTCGGGGCTGTTCGGGTTCTCCTCGGCGCCACCCTCGATCCACTGTTCCGGATACAGGATGCCGTACAGGGCCATGAAGTGCTCGAAGTGCAACGAGGGTTGGGTGAAGTTGAACGCAATACGGTGGTCGTCCTCGATGTCGATCGAATCGTAGGGCCAGGAGGTAATCCCGAGCTGCCCGGCACTGTCCTGGAGCCACTGGTAGGTCCACTGGACGTCCTCGGCGATGATCTCCTCGCCGTTGTGGAAGGTCTGGCCCTCCCGGAGATCCACGGTCAGCGTCTGGGCCTCGTTCGACCACTCCCAATCCTCGGCGAGGTTCCCCGATCGTTCGTTCTCGAGGTTGTAGTACGTCAACGGGGCGAACGGATAGTGCGTCCACCCGGCGATGTATCCGCCGCCCTGATAGGCGACATCGGCGATATTCCCCGGGGCGATGTTCATGATGATGTCGTCGCCGTCAATCACCTCGGCGTTCCAGATCGCCTCGTACGCCCGGTCGTTGATCCCGCCGGCTGCGACTTGCTCGATCTCGAGCTGATCGGTCCGGTAGGCGCTCTGGGAGATCGTATTGAACAGGTTGAGCCGTTCGACGTCGTTCGAGGCAATGGATACGGCCTCGTCGATCAGGTCCTGTTGCTGTTCGGGGTCGGTCAACGAGCCGAGCTCGATAATGGTATTCGAGTACTCGCAGCTTGCGTACTGCGTGTTCTGAATGAAATTGTTGTTCCCGGCCTTCTCCGCCGTGAAGGGCTCGAGTTTCGCCCACGCATCCATGAACTGGTGGAACGGCGGCTCCAGTTCGAGATGGATGTGCTGCTCCCTGGCGTCCGACTGAAGATCGTCGAAGAACGTGAGCAGTTCCTTTTGTCCGGTTTCCGTCGAGACGCCCAGTTCCTCTAACTGCTGGGCGAGGTGGTTCCCGACGTCCTGCTGCTCGGCCGCAGCGGGGAGCCCGGTATAGGTTTCGATCACGATTTGCTCGACGGGTTCACCGAGTTCGTCGGGGCCGTTTCCATCGTCGTCCCCGTCGTCGGAATCCCCGTCCGTGTCGGAGTCGTCGGTTGAATCATCGCCGTCGTCCCCGTCGTCATCATCACCGAGACACCCGGCCAGGGCAAGTCCGGTGGATGCCGAGAGGGCAGCCATGATTGATCGTCGATTGAATCGTGCGGCGCGTGGCTCGCTACGTGCCATGCCCAAGCACAAGAACTCGTGATCGGCTTAAGTGTTTTGTCAGAAACAATTCAGGGTCGCAACGCTCCTGCGATCGATCCCGTCGGCCTGTCGTGGACGGCTCCCGGGCAGACGATGATGAAGATTTAAGCAAGCCCCACAGCACCCTCGTCCATGAGGGCTGCGCAATTTTACGGGACGGAGGAGATGCGTGTCGAAGACGTCGAAGAGCCGAGCCCGGAGGCGGGGGAGATCCTCGTCGACGTGGCCGCGTGTGGGATCTGCGGGTCCGACCTCCACTTCTACGAGGACGGCTTCGGAGACTTCGATGGGGCAGTCACGCTGGGCCACGAGGCCAGCGGGACGATCATCGAAACCGGTGACGGGGTCGATCTCGAGGTCGGCACGGAGATCGTCCTCAGCCCCCACACCCCGTGCATGGAGTGTTGGGCGTGCGAGAGCGGCATGTACAACCTGTGTCTGGACCTGAACGCGACCTCCGCCCGGCCCGGTGGATATGCCGAGAAGGTTGTCGAACGGGCGGAGAACGCCATCCCCCTTCCCGCGGGTGTGGACGTGGAAGATGCGGCGATTGCCCAACCACTCGGAGTTGGGCTTCACGCCGTATTACAGTCCCCGCTGAGTCTGGGCGATAGCGCCCTGATCGTCGGGACCGGCCCGATCGGGCTCGGGGCGGTTGCGTTCGCGGACGCGATCGGGGCCTCCCCGATTCTGGCCTCGGAACCGCAGGATGCCCGACGGGAGGTCGCGGCGGACTTCGGGGCGGACGTCTTGATCGATCCGACGGAGGAGGACCCCCAGGAGGTTGTCGAGGCCGAAACCGACATCGGCGTGGACGTCGCCTACGAGGCGGTGGGGATCGAGCCGGCCTTCGAGACCGCCACCGAGGCGGTGCGCCCGGCCGGGAACGCCACGATCATCGGCGTGTTCACCGACGATATCGGGTTCGGTCCGGGCATCCTCACCGGCAAGCAGCTCGCGATCGAGGGGTCCAGATCCCATCAGCTCGGTCCGAAGGTCCACAAGGAGTACGGCATCATCCTCGATCAGATCGCGAGTGGCCAGATCGATCCCGGGCAGTACGTGACCTCACGGATCGACCTCGAGGATATCGTCGAGGAGGGGTTCGAGACACTCCTCACCGAAGGCAACCAGGAACGGAAGATTCTCGTCCGCCCGTAGTTGGCGGAGGGCGATCGGTCGGCGACCGAGCGGGTAGCTTGAAGCCATCCCCGCCGGGAGGTTGGGGTAGATCGCACGATGGCAGAGCAACCCAGCGGCTCCGGCGAGATCGACGAGATCAACACCGCGTTGTACGAGCAGGGCAAGACCGACGGGCTGCCGGTGATCCCGCCGACGCCGGACCGGGTCGAGGAGATGCTCCGGGGGACCGATCTCCCACGTGAGCACGTGATCGGTCGGCTGGGCAACAACGAGAACCCACTCACCGTCGAAGCACTCGCGTCGAACGGGGTGATGGCCGGGTGTCTGCCGACCTACATGCCCGTCCTCGTTGCCGGCGGACAGGCGTTGGCCGATCCAGCATCCAACTCGATCCAGTCCTCGGTCAGTACGGGCTCGTGGTCCTACCAGTGGATGGTCAACGGGCCTCTCCGGGACACGCTCGGGATCCAATGTAGCACCAACGCCTTCGGGCCGTACTTCCGGGCCAACCGGAGTATCGCACGGGGGCTGGCGCTGGCCTACAAGAACACGGCGCGGATCTTCCCGGCCGAGAAGGACATGGGCGTGATGGGCAACCCCGCGAAGTTCAGCTTCTTCGCCGGGGAGAACGAGGAGCAGAGCCCATGGGAGCCCTATCACGTGACCGAAGGGTTCGACGTGGAGACGAGCACGATCACGCTCACCGGTCCGAACAGCTGGGTGCAGTGGATGCCCCATCACAACACCGCCGAGGACGTGCTCGCCGGGATGATCCGGAACACGCCGAAGTCCATGCGGGCCTACGACGGCGACGACTGGAACGCGGTGATCATGCACGCGATGAACCCGTACAATGCCGAGGAGCTCGGCAAAGCGGGGCTGTCCAAGCGCGAAGTCAAGGAGTACCTGGTCGAGAACTCCTATACCGTCGATCAGCACCGCCGGCGCACCGTCGAGGGCGAGAAGGTCGACCCGCACCAGGTCCAGCAGTACGAGGATCCCGAGATGATCAAGCTCGTGACGGTCGGTGGGCCGGGTCGGTTCAGCGCGATCATCGGGACCTCCATCGCCGGGCCGGTCACGAAGGCGATCGAGCTTCCCTCGGGATGGACGGAACTCCGCGAGGAATACGCGATGGACTTGGACTGGTACGAGGGTGCGACCTACTGAACGCGTTCGCCGGCGATCGGGCGGACAGTAAGCTTAAGAGAGTGGTCCGGTAGAACGGGTCATGAAGTTGGGACGCTTCATCGTCGAGACGCACTGTCACGGGCAACGACACGCCGCCCGGATTCAGCAACACGACGATGACGCCGATTACGAGACCATCGCGGAGAAGATGCACATGGCCGTCCAGGCCGACAAGGCCGACGACGATGATGACGTCATCGTCTACGATAATTCCGATCGCTTGCTGTACGACATGGATACCTACGGCGTCGATATGTGCATCCTCCTGCCGGGGTTCGGGATGAACAACGAGCTCAATCAACAGATCATCGACAAGCATCCCGACAAGTTCGTCGCCGCGGCCTATCCCATCGAGACGAAGAAACGGCACCTCCGGGGCGAGGAGGAATGGACCTGGGATGCCGCGATGGAGGAGCTCGATCACTGGCTCCAGCAGGACGGGTTCAAGATGACCGGGGAGTTCATCCCCCGCCATCCCGACCAGGAGGCGTTGATGTCCTGGCCGGACCGCCGGGAGGAGATCCGGCACACCTTCGATGTCGCCGCCGATCACGGCGTTCCCGTCCGCTGGCATACCGGGACCGGGACGTCCGGCTACAGCACCGGCAAACACCCGTGGCCGGACATGAACGACCCGACCTATGCCGGTGAGCTCAAAGCCGAATATCCGGAGGTCCCGATCATCTTCGAGCACGGCGGCCACAACGCCGGCTGGCGCGAGCACAACGTCGATCGGTGCTGTCAGGTTGCGGCCTCCTGGGATGACGTGTACCTCGAGGTCGGGAATTACTGGGCGGAGCTTCTCAAGAAACCCTACCACGACCCGAACGTCGGGCCCGAGCAGATGATCTGGGGCGGTGACTGGGGCGCCTCGCTCCCACAAGTCTCCCGACCCGGGCAGTATCCCCCCTTCTACTGGGATCAGGTCAACGACCGCGGATTACCGGCCCATCAGTGCGATTATTGGGGGGCCTCCTTCCGCCAGCATCTCAAGTTCGCGCTCGATCAAGACATCGAGCAGGACAAGCTCAACCTCATCCTCGGCGGGAACATCGTCCGGCTGCTGGATCTCGACGTGCCCCATACGCGGCTGTTCGAGAACTACCTGCAGACGTAGGCACGGCAGCGGCGGACGCCGTCGTCGGCCCCAATCCTTATTGACCCTTCCCCGAGCTACGCGGTATGAAGTTAGGGCGCTTTATCGTCGAAACGCACTGTCATTCCCAGCGGCACGCCGCCCGGATCCAGTCCGAAGACGACGACGCCGCCTACGAGACGATCGCCGGGAAGATGAGCGCAGCCGTCCATGCCGACGAGGCCGACGATGACGACGAGGTCATCGTCTACGATAACGCGGATCGTCTCGTCTACGACATGGAGACCTACGACGTGGACATGTGCATCCTCCTGCCGGCCTTCGGGATGGAAAACCGGATCCACGAAACCCAGATGGAGGAGCATCCGGGCAAGTTCGTCGCCGCCGCCGCGCCGGTGCAGACGAAAAAGCGCCACCTATGGGACGAGGAGGAGTGGACCTGGGATGCCGCGATGGAGGAACTCGACGAGTGGCTCGCCAAGGATGGCTTCAAGCTCATCGGCGAGGGCACACCGATGGATCCTTCCCGGGATGGCCCGCCGACGTGGCCGGAACGACGGGAGGAGCTCCGGCACGTGTTCGAGGTCGCCGACGACCACGACGTCCCGGTCAGTTGGCATACGGGGCACGTGTCGGGCTACGGCACCGGCGGCGGGCGAGCCCCCGATACGTCCGACCCGACGTACGCCGGCGAAATGAAGGCGGAGTTTCCCGACGTCCCGATCATCTTCAACCACGGGGGCATGCAGGCCCACTGGCGCGAACATAACGTCGATCGCTGTTGCCAGGTGGCCGCTTCCTGGGACGACGTGTACCTCGAGGTCGGCCTCTACTGGGCGGACCTCTTCAAGAAGCCCTATCACGACCCGAACATCGGCCCCGAGCAGATGATCTGGGGCGGCGACTGGGGAGCCTCGATGCCCCAGGTCTCCCGCCCCGGCCAGGATCCGCCGTTTTACTGGGACCAAGTCAACGACCGCGGGCTGCCGGCCCACCAATGTGACTACTGGGGTGCGGCCAACCGCCAGCTGTTGAAGTTCGCGATGGATCAGGATATCGAGCAGGACAAACTGAACCTCATCCTGGGCGGGAACATCGTCCGGTTGCTCGATCTGGAGGTCCCCGAAACCCGGCTGTTCGAAAACTACCTCCAGACGTAACCATCCGCCACCGTCCGGTGGCCGAAACCGGGCGGCGTCGGGGGCTTCGGTAAGTTTATTGGCCTCACTGCGGGCGAGGGTGTATGAAGCTCGGCAGGTTTATCGTCGAGACGCACTGTCACGCCCAGCGGATCGCCGCCCGGATGCAATCGGACGATACGGATTACAGCCGGCTGCGCGAAAAGATGGTCACGGCCGTGGAGGCGGACAAGGCCGACGAGGACGACGAGGTCATCGTCTACGATAACTCGGACCGCGTCGTCTACGATATGGACAATTACGGCGTTGATATGTGTGTCCTCCTCCCGGGGGCGTGGTTCACGAACAACCTCAACCGCCAGATCGTCGAGAAGTACCCCGACCGCTTCGTGTCGGCCGCCCAAGCCATCCAGACCGAGAAGGCCCACCATCGTGGCGAGGGCGAATGGACGATCGACAAGGCCTGTGACGAGCTTCGGGAGTGGCTGGACAAGGACGGCTTCGTGATGATCGGCGAGGGCGTCACCCGACACCCCGACGAGGCGGGGTCACAGGACTGGAGCGAGCGGCGCGAGGACGTCCGGGAGGTGTTCGAGGTCGCCGACGAGTACGACGTGCCCGTGGGCTGGCATACCGGGTTCGCCTCCGGCTATAGTCACGGGTCGATGGGAGCGGTCGACTGGGACGATCCGACTCTCGCTGGTGACATCAAGGCCGAGTTCCCGGATGTCCCCATCATCTTCGAGCACGGGGGCATGCAGGGCCATTGGCGGGAGAAGTACGTCGACGAGTGCTGTCAGGTCGCCGCGTCCTGGGACGATGTCTACCTCGAAGTCGGGCTCTACTGGGCGGACCTCTTCAAGAAGCCCTATCACGACCCGAACATCGGCCCCGAGCAGATGATCTGGGGCGGCGACTGGGGGGCCTCGCTCCCGCAGGTCTCGCGACCGAGTCAGGACCCGCCGTTCTACTGGGACCAGGTCGACGACCGTGGATTGCCAGCCCACCAGTGTGATTACTGGGGCGCCGCCTACCGACAGCTCCTGAAGTTCGCGATGGACCAGGACATCGAACAGGACAAACTGAACCTCATCCTCGGGGGCAATATCGTCCGGCTGCTCGATCTCGACGTCCCCGAAACCCGGCTGTTCGAGAACTACCTCCAGACGTAGACGGGCTCGACGTGTTGGCGAGTCGTCGAGACCGCCC
>CAZAYR010000107.1:0-8997 GCA_964489365.1 uncultured Salinarchaeum sp. | reverse complement strand
TCCGCAAGGACTGGTCCGAACGCCTCCTCGAGTGGAAGGACCGACTATTCAATGGCGATATCGGGGAGGCCCACCGCGAGGCCCTCGCGACCGTCGAAATGGCCGACGCCGCCGACCAGCCCGCGAACACGCTCTCCGGCGGCGAGGCCCAGCGGGTCGCCTTCGCGCGAGCGATCGCCTGTGATCCGGACTTTCTCCTGCTGGACGAGCCGACCTCCGATCTCGATCCCCGGAGCACTGCCATCATCGAGGAGGCCATCGGGGCCGCCCGCGCCCGGGGTCGCGGGGTGCTCGTCGCCACCCACGATATGCACCAGGCCGAGCGCATCGCCGACCGCGTCGCGGTGATGATCGACGGGACGATCGTCGAGGTCGGGCCCGCCGCGCAGATCTTCGAGTCCCCGTCGGACTCGCGGGTGCGACGGTTCATCGAAGGAGAGTTAGTGTACTGACCGGTAGACACGGCGCATGGGCGACCCGCCGGCGGGGACGGCGACGGACGAGCCGGTCGGCCAGGGCGAGGCGGCCGTCGTCGCCGGCGAGACGCGATTTGACGGCAGCGACGCGGCCCTCCTCGCGGCGATCGACGAGCATGGCTCGTTGAACCAGGCCACCAACCGCCTCGGACGGTCGCGGGCCCGCGCGCTCAGGCGGATCGAATCGCTCGAGGAGGCCTTCGACGAACTCGTCGTCCGGCGACGCGGCGGTGCGGGCGGCGGGGGGAGCCAGCTCACCGACCGCGGTCGGAAGCTGCTCGATCAGTACCATCGGCTCGCGGACGCGGTCGGGGCCACCGCCCGGATGCGGGAAACCGTGCTCTCGGGGGAGGTCCTGACGGTCCAGGGCGAGCTGGCGGTCGTCCGGACCGACATCGGGACCGTGCGGGGCATCCACGACGGCGTCGAAGCCGACGACCGGGTCCAGGTCCGGATCGCGTCGGACGCGTTGACGGTGCACGTGCCGTCGGAACCAGTCGACGCGGACACGACGAGTGCCCGGAACCGCTGTGAGGCGGTGATCGAGGTTATCGCGTCCGGCGAGACGATCCACCGGCTCACGATGCGCGTCGATGACGTGCCCTTCCGGGCGAGCGTCACGGACACGAGTCGCCGCCGGCTGGACCTCGAGGAAGGCGATTCGGTGCTCCTCACATGGAAAGCGACGGCGACCCGGTTGGTGCCGACCACGCGGGGCACTTAAAGGACGTTCAGCGCGATCACGAGCGCCTGGACGCCGACGACCATGCCCAGGCTCGCGAGGACCGCACCCGCGCAGATCGCGGCGGCGCCGCGGTCGGACATCCGCGCAATGAGCGGCCGGCTCACGAGGACGCCCAGCAGCGTTACGGCGGGCACGGTGACCAGGAACAGGTCGGTCCGGACGACCTCCGGACCGAGGTGGGCGTATTCGCCGATCGTCCAGCGGATCCGGGTCGTCGACGGGAGGGTCACCCCGCCGACGAGGCTCAACGTCACGGTCACGACGAGCGGTACGGTCGAACCGATCGTATGGAACGTGGTCATGTCGACCATTGCAAACGGACCATGGTACGGGGGCTCGAAAATCGGGACCGCACGGTTTCAATACCTGAAGTCGTGGGGGTAGGCATAATGGCGCGCGGAGGGGATCCCCGATGAGCGAGGAATGTTCGGTCGAACATCTCGGCGGCGTGCTCGCGGACCCGACGGCCCGACACATTCTCGAGGCCTCCCACCGGGAAGCTGTCTCCGCCGAGGAACTCAGCGACGTCGCCGACGTGTCCAAGCCGACCGTCTACCGGCGGATCGAGGACATCCAGGTCTGCGATCTCCTTCGGGAGGAAACCGCCCTCGATCCCGACGGCCACCACTACGCCGAGTTCCGCACGGATCTCGAGCGCATCATCGTCGAGCTCGACGAGGACGGCTTCGCGTTCGAGCTGGAGCGCCGTGAGCCCATGGCCGATCGCTTCACCCGGCTGATCGAGGAGATGTGACCCATGTTCGTCCCACTTTACCTCGGCGATCCGTTCGGCGCCGACGCCTTCGAGACCGCCATGCTGGGTATGCAGGTCCTGAAGGCCCTGTTGGGGATCGGGATCGCGTATATCGCCTATCGGGGCTTTCGGGACAACGCCAGCCGGCCGATGCTCTATATCGCGATCGGGTTCGTCCTCGTCCTCGGGGTCCCCTTCCTGCTCCTGCTCGTGAGCACGGGATTGTTGGCCGTGGTCGGGCTCACCCAGGCTGCCGAGGCGGCCCTGGTGGCGACGAGCGAGATCAGCCAGATCCTCGGCCTGCTAGCAATCGTCCACGCCCTGCGGCTCTGACGGCAGGAGGAGCTCCACGCACGTTCCCCGGGGGTCCGCGTCCGCGATCGAGACCCGGCCGCCGAGCTGGTGGACGAACCACTGGACCATCCAGAGGCCGATCCCGCTTCCGTGCCGTAGGGGCGTCTCCTCGGCGTTCGTCAGGACCGCGCGCTCGATCTCCGGGATTCCCGGCCCGTCGTCGGTGACACAGAGCCGGACCCGCCCGGTATTGGTGCGTTCGGCGGCGATCGAAATACGCGGTCGTTCCCCGTCGTGATGCGCGACGGCGTTCCCGATGAGTTCCTCGATGGCGAGCTGCAGGCGATCGGGGTCAGTCTGTACCTCGATCTCGGGGAGCTGGGGGTCGAACGTAACGTGCGGATCGTCGACGGCCGCGATCGCGTTCGCCACCAACTCACCGAGCGCGACGCGCCGCCGGTCGGGCGGTTCGCCGAGCAACTGCTCGATCGTCCGTGCCTTCTCGGCGGTCTCGACCATGGCCTCGGCGGTCTCGACGATGGTTCGCACGTGCCCGTCCGCATCCGTTTCCCCGGCGGTGGCCGGGTCGACGGCATCGCGAAAGAAGTCCGCGGATCGACGGTCCGGCTCGATCGCGTCGGCCAGGAGGTCGGCGTGGGCCCGGATGACGGTCACGTCGTTCGCGATATTGTGCCGGAACACCCGGTTGAGGACGGTGAGCCGCTGGTGCTGTCGGCGGGCGCGGGTGACGTCGGCGATCGCGCCACGTACATACGCGCCGTCGGCCCCATCGACCCGCTCGCCCGACACCCGACACCACCGGGTTTGCCCATCCCCGGTGACGAACCGGACCGTTTCTTCGAAGGCGACGCCGTCCTCGCGACAGGCTTCGAAGGCCCGGGCCACCGCGGGTCGGTCATCATCGTGCACGAGATGCTCGGGGAACGGCCGAGGTGGCGCCTGCCCGGTCGCGAGCGCACACACCTCGCGGGCCCCGGGCGTGAGCTCGAGCCGGTCCGACCCGAGCTCGTAGCGCCAGGCCCCCACGTCGAGGACGTCCTCGATCGGCGCGAGGAGCTCGCCGGCCTCCCGTCCGTCCATACCGGGGTCGACTAGGGTGGTGATTATAATCGTTACCATCCGCCATGGATGTCGGCACTCCCTAGGCTTCGAGCAGTGCCACCCGATGGCCGTCCGGATCGCGGACGCTGAAGCCGTCGGCAAGCTCGTGGCGCGCGTGCCCGGTGTCCTCGAGCGCGTCCCGGGCGGAGGCGAGATCATCCACCCGGAGGCCCATGTCGACGTGGGCCCCCGGGGCCGCGTCCGCGATCCCCTGCTGGGGCTCCCAGAGCTCCAGCTCGAACGGGCCCATATCCAGGCGCGTCCGTCGCCGGGTTTCGCCGCGATCCATCAACGTCGGGTCGAAGCGGTCCCACCACGCCTCGGCGCGGGCGAGCGCCTCGACCTCGAGCACGATTTCGAACAGTTCCGTGATCGCCCCGTCGCCGGCATCCCGGTTGGCGACCTCGACGCAGTGATCGTCCGGATCGAAGGCATAGACCGACGTATACACCCCGAGGTCGTGTTCTTCGATCGGCCCTGCCGCGCCCAGCGTCTCTTTGGCCCGGGCGTAACCAGACGTCCCCGCGCTGAACGCATAGTGGACATGATCGCCCCCGCGGGGGTGCGCCCCGGGCGGTTTGAGACGGAGTTGCCCGGCGCCGACCGCATACCGGAGCTCGCCGTCGACACGCGCCGGTGCCCCGAGCAGGGGTTCGTAGAAGGCGTTCGCGCGCTCGGGGTCGGAGATCGCGAGGCCGAGCCAGGCGAGCGAACTGATCACGGCCGTGGATTCGGCGTAGGTGCTCAAATACTTGTGGCGGGGGAGCTGGCATTGACAATCCCGGCGGTCCAAACGCGTACCATGGCAGCGGACACACGTATCGTGGACGACTGGCCCGGGGGTATCGGTTGGATCGCCGATCCCGAGGAAACGATGGCCCGTGCCAGCCACGCGTTCGTGGGTGATGGGGGCGTGTGGCTCGTCGATCCCGTGGATATGGATGGGCTCGATGACGCGTTGGACGCCCTCGGGGACGTCGCCGGGGTGTTGGTCACGCTCGGCCGGCACACCCGCGATGCGCCTGCGCTCGCCAGGCGCCACGACGTCGCTGTCCATTTTCCCGAAGGCCTGCTGTCCCAGGCAAGGGACCTCGACGTCGCGACCGCCACCGCCGAGCCGTTCCTCCAGGACACCGCCTTCGAACTCGTGCCCGTCCTCGAGGTTCCCGGCTGGCGGGAGTACGCCCTCTACGATCCCCACGGCGGGACGGTCCGGATCCCGGAGGCGGTGGGGACCGCGACGTATTTCCTCGCGGGGAACGAGCGGCTGGGCGTCAACCCCGCGCTCCGGCTCGTGCCACCCCGATCGAGCCTCAGGCAGGTCGCGGCCCACCGGGTGCTCGTGGGCCACGGGGCGGGGATCATGGCGGACGGCACGGCCGCGCTGCAGGCGGCGTTACAGCGGTCTTCTCGAAACGCCCCGGCCATCTACGCCCGGGGCCTCAAACACATGCCACGAGTGCTTTTCGAATGGGTCCGCAACTGAGATCGATTCGGCCCCGTGTTGGCGGTCGGCGAGGAACGTGGGGCGGTCGTGCCCGGACTCCTGTCAACGGGCTCGGTTCACGGGTTCGGAGACGTCGGGATACGGGAGGATCCTATCCGAGTCGATCGATCACGAACGCGGTGGCATCCGGGACGACGCGAGCGTAGCGTTCGGCCCAGGCCAGTTCCCCCTGGATGCGGGCCGCGTCACCGTACCCCTCTTCGAGGCGGTCCGGTATCCCGTTGTAGGTGAGGAGAGCTGGCCGGAGAATGCGAGTCGCCAGCCGGGGGTCCCCGGTTTCCTCGACTGCCACGATCGCCTCCCGTGCGCGGTCCGCGGTCCGCGTGACCGACTGGACGGTGACCTCCTCCTGGTGCGCACCGTCCCGGATCTCCTCGATCGCGGTGCGGAGTGTCGCGAGGCCGGCCAGAAGTCGGCCGGCCTCCAGGACCGCGTTCGCGTGGTCGCCGGCGAACCTGCGTTGGTCGTGATCACTCGTGCCGGTTTCGACGGCCCCCTGGGCCCTCCTGAAGAAGGATCGTGCCGGCGTCCCCGCGAGGTCGGCCTCGAACGGCGGTTCGTTCACATCCAGGAACTCCTGGAGCGGGGTTCTCGTGCGGTAGACGGCCAGACGCAGGCGCCTAGTCGCGTCGATGACCGCCGCCCACTGCGAGTTTGCCCCGGCACGCTCGCCGAGATAGGCCTCTCGGACCCCGCGAGCGTCCTCGAGGGTCGCTTCCGCGAGTTCGACCCCCCCGAGGACGTCCCCGGCCCGGAACGGCCGGGCGACGGGATCGCGTGGATACCCCGGATCGGGACGGGTGCGACCATGCGCGTCAGCCACCAAGTCCTCGACGGGCGCGTGGGCGAGGACCGCCTCGAGCGGCGTAGCGGCTCGGTATTCGTGCGCGGCCACGAAGGCCCCCAGTGCCTCCCGCACCGCCCGACGACGTTCCCGCACCCTCACCGCGTCGTCCTCGCCGGTCGCGGCGCGATAGGCGCCCCGAACGGAGGCCGCGCCATTCCGCCGGCTACGCCACCGCGAGAGCCGTTCGATCGGCCGGGAGACCTCGACCTCCTCCGAGAGACGTCCGGCGGTGTGCTCGCGGTCGGCTCGGAGCTCCTCGGCCACGGCGGCGTTGGGGACGGATGGCTCGGCAGGCACCTCCTCGAGTAAGGTGCGAGCCCGCTCGCGGTGGTCCTCCGCGAGCGACTGGGGAACCGGGACCGGGAACGCTGGGTCCGGATGCTCGACCGGCTCGACCGCATTCGCCGGGATCGAAATGTCCTCCTCGTCCGGTTCGTCCTCGCTGAACGGCAGGGACGAACATCCCGCGAGACTCGTGGTCCCGAGCGTCCCGAGGCCGGCAAGCACGGCGCGGCGGGACGTCATCCCTCATCACCCGCCAGGGGGCTCACGGACGCGTTGAAGTATTCCCCGCGGGGGGATGGCCCGCAGGTGGACGACATGCTGCCTCCACTCCCGGAGGCCCGTTCGGCAGCCATGGGCAACCGGATCGCGACACCGATCGTGTGGATCTCCTCGAGCGGACAGGCCACGTCGGCCGGGCGGTAGCTACGACAGAAACCGGCGTGGGGGTGGAGATCGTCGGTTTCCCCACTGTCCGACTCGACGGCGACCGACCGAAGATGGAGCTCGTAGCACGCCTCGACAGGGTATGTGAGGAGGTATACGGACGACGAGTCGAAATCCGTGGCCTCGATGAAGGCCTGGAGTTCCTCGGCTTCGGGCAGATCACCGAACGTGAGTTCGGCGTACCGTTCCGCCGAGACGATCACGGTTCGACCCCTTCGCGCCATCGGGTCGCGCTCGTCGTCCGACGGCGTCGGTAACTCCTCGCCTGGGCCGAACAGCACGGCTCCGTCTTCGTTACGAACGCGACGGACCTCATAGTTCTCGACGATGCGATCGACATTGCCATCCTCGAGCGTCGGGCGATCGCCATCACCGGTACAACCGGCCAGTGTGGCGATCCCGGTGGTAACCGCGAGGAGGGCTTGGCGGCGGGACAGACCGGGCATCGCCGGTGGGTTCGGATAGGAATATGAAACGTGTTGTGAATTTCCGTGCACACGGAACCGTCGGTGGGCGCGGCGTAAGGAGGAGGTATCTCCCGTTCAAGTCCGCACGAATAGGCGGGATGGCGTGTGCCAACGTATCTCGGCAAGGTCGGGTCGCTGTGCGAGCCCAGGGTGCGACATACCGATCGCCGGGACCGTCAGCGTTCGCGCCACAGCTGGATTCCGACGGTGAGCGTCGCAAAGACCACACCGAAGATACCCCCGAGCACAAGCGCCTCAGACGTCGCCTCGGCATTGAGCAGCACATGGGCGAGCGCGTAGGCTCCACCAGGAATCAGGACGAGGACCAGCCACCAGATCACGACGTGCCCGCGGAACCACTCGGCGAGGGCTGCATTGAGTGTTAGGAGTCGGGAGAGCATCGTGATTGCATAGCGGATATCGGCCGCGGGCGATATTGTTTCCTATCCTCCTCGGGTCCCGTACGTGCTGTCCTCGCGGACGGACGGTGTCAAGCCGTTCCACCACGTGGGATCGATTCGGCCGTCCATCGGCGATCGCCCCTGGTCGCGCCGGCCCATCTCGATCGCTCAGCGCTCGTACAGACGCAAAGCGGTGACGACATACCCCGCCAAGGCCACGACGAACAGTGGCCCGGAGTCGAACACCGGGAGCCACCGCTCGGCGTCCGGCGAGGCGTCCGGCCCGGGATCGACGCCGGTATAATAGTGGGTCTCCTGGGTCGTGCCGCGACTGTGCTCGCCACCAACCGCGGGTCCTTCGGGACCCCACTCGATGTCGATGAACGTCTGTACGAGCCCCCGCTGGTCCGAGACGATAAGGTGGCCGGAGAGGTCGATGAACTCGTCGTGGAGCGGCCACAGGAGGTTCGCACCGTTGAAGAAGGCATCCAGCAGGACCTGTGAGAGGACCCACCCGCCGAGGAGGCTCACCCAGGCCACGCGGACGCCACGCGCACCCCAACGCGAGCGGACCATGGACGTGTCGCGCCAGCGGAGATCCCACCAGAGGCCCGCGACGGCGATCGCCGGCAACACGAGATTGTGAAGGAGGGTCCGATGCCCACCGGGAATCCAGAGGCCGAGGAAGGTGTCGAGATCGGCCGCCGCGCCCGCGGCCATGACCACGAGGATGGCCCGGCCATCGAAATGATCCGACAGTAACGCAGTCCCGACGAGGGCCGCGAGGCCGACGTGGACGACCGTCGAGGGCATGCGGTCCCCGGCATGGGCGAGCCCATTAGGATTTGCCCTTGGCGGGGTGGGCAGAGGTCGCCCCGCCCGCTCTCACACCGGCCGCATCCCGTCCGATCAGCCGATCTTCTGTAGCTCCGGCAGGACTTCGTCCGCGAAGAGCTCGAGGCTCCGCATCGTCATCTCCTGCGGGGCGTCCCCGTGCTGGAACGACCCGACGACATGTTCGAAGCCGCCGACGGCCTCGTATTGTTGTTCCATCGCGGCGACGAGCTCCTCGGGCTCGCCGAGCAGGAACCCCCCGGCCTCCACGGATTCGTCGAAATCGGTCTCCATCTGCTGGATCGCGTGCTGCGGGATCAGCTCGCGGTGTTTCTCGGGATCGTACGCATCGTCGCCGGCCCGGATGGCCGCCGCGCCGCGGTGGACGCCCGCAAAGAGGTAATCGGTCCCGAACTGGGAGTGTTCGCGCAGGGCTTCCTGATCCTGCTCGGGGTTGCGCGTCGTGAAGAAGCCCTGCGGCCGGACGAACATCTCCTCGTCGGGCTCCCAGCCGGCCTCCCGCGCGAACTCGGTGTAGGTCTCGAAGCTCTCCTTGACCATCGGCGCCGGCCCGGCGCCGGCCATGGCGATCCGCTGTTCCGCCGCGATCTGGATGGAGGCGTCGCTCGTCGCGGGCATCCACATCGGCGGTCGGGGCTCCTGGAAGGGCTTGGGCCAGATGTTGACGTGCTCGTACTCCCAGAACTCGCCGTCGAAGTCGAAGGGTTCCTCGGCCGTCCAGGCCTGCTGGATCAGCGCCGCCGCCTCGGCAAACATCTCCCGGGAGCGGTCCTCGCCCGGCCCGACCGGGCCCCGATCCT
>CAZAYR010000106.1:0-9115 GCA_964489365.1 uncultured Salinarchaeum sp. | reverse complement strand
ACCAAGCGGATCGAGCGGCCGGCGGGGTGGGCGCGCCGCCGGGGGGAGTATCCCCCCGTCGACCGGGACGCCGCGGGCGGTCACGACTGGGCGCCCGTGGGATAAAGGGGATTGGGCCCGTGAATGGCGAGGGCGTCCCACCATCGCTACCGCGGGATGTTGATACCTCCGCCCGCGGACAGACGTCGTTAGCAGGAAACACAACGCCTTTGTGGGTGACTTTTCCCCTCAAAGATATGGAAACGTACTTTTTCCACTTGATGCCCTATGCGGACATTGAGAGCGAGGCCTGGCCCTACGTGAACGACACGTGGGATCCGGAGACGGGTGCCGAATTCTACGAGAACTACATCGAACAACTGGTCTATGCGGACGAGCTTGGGATCGACGGCCTGGGATTGAACGAGCACCACTATACCGCGTACGGGCTGCAGCCGTCGCCGAACATCACCGGCTCGGTGCTGGCTGGCAAGACGGAAAACGCGAAGCTCGCGTTCTTCGGGAACCTCCCGGCGATCCGCGAGAACCCGGTCCGGTTGGCCGAGGAGATCGCCATGCTCGATAATATCTCGGAAGGACGGATCGTATGCGGGTTCCCGCGGGGCATCCCCAAGGAGTACCTCGCGTACAATATCGACCTGGAGGAATCCCGACCGCGATTCGAGGAGGCATGGGATCTCATCATGAAGACCTGGACCGCGGACGAGCCCTTCGATTTCGATGGAGAATACTTCGAGTATGAGAACGTCTACGCCTGGCCACGGCCCTACCAGCAACCCCATCCGGAGATGTGGTATCCTGCCGAAAGCGACGAATCGATCCGGTTTGCCGCCGAGCGGCAAGTGCCCACCGGCACCGTGCCGAGCCTCGAGGAGGGCGTCGGGGGCACGTTCGAACGGTACCGGGAGATCGCCGCCGAGGAAGGCTGGACCCCCGAGGATCGCCATTTCACCTACCTGGGCGACTGTTATATCGCCGATTCCGTCGAGCAGGCTCGCGAGGAGGCCGAGGAGGCCATGCAGTACAGCCAGGAGCGGCTGTTCCTGGGTGATCACCTCGGCACCGTCGCCCGGATGATGGGCGACGACGTGTACGATCCGGACAAACGGGAGATCTACGAGGAAAACCTTCACCCGCACGGGCAGGCCGCCCTCGATTGGGACTGGGAGGAGCAACTCGACGACCCGTCCTTCCTGGTTGGCCCACCCGAGCGGATCATCGAAAAGGTCGAACAGCTCTACGAGGATTCGGGCGGATTCGGCCGGCTCGTCCTCCACTTTTCGTTCGGGAACCTCGAACACGAGAAAGTCCTCCGCAACATCGAACGCTACGTCGACGAGGTCAAACCCGAAATCGACAAGATCGGCGACGTCAATCCCTGAAACGGCGTCTCGATATCGGGATCACCCGACGCACGGACGGCATGAGCCCACGTCGGGGCCCGATTCCGTTCATTCCCACCCGGTCGGCGAGTCGTAGGCCGTCCGGAACCCCATCGCCTCGATCGACTGGATCTTTCCGTTCGTGAGCTTGAAGATGTGAAGGGCCGGCAGGTCGAACGGCTCGAAATCCCGCTCGACGGAATCGACGCCCTCGACGCCCTGGATGTCCAGGGTCGTCTCCTCCATCGGATGACGGAACTGCGACAGCCCACAGGCCAACCCGGTCTCCACGTCGGCGATCTCGACGCGGACCGGGTCGATATCAGCGATGTAGCTCATGGCCCCGGAATCTAACTGCTCGGCGCTATCCAACGATCGGAGCGTCTCGGGACCCGGTTCGTCCGGACGTGGAGCGCACGTCGTCTGGAAGCCGTTTTCCATCCGGACGCAGTGTTCGGCTAAGGGGCCAGACTCCCGTCATCCTCGATCAACGCATCGTAATAGGCGGCCCCGATCTCGAGCATCTCCTTCCGCGTGGTTCGTTCCGACGGGTCGACCCGCTCCCGGAAGGCGGGTCTGGGGGTTTGCAGATTCGACAGGGTGTCGACGCCCTCCCGTTGGAGATCTCGCGCGATCAGGTGCTCCATCTCGGTGATCACGCCATCCTCGACCGCGAGGCGCAAGCCGAGCAGGATCGGCTCGTCGCCCTCCTCCATCAGGCCGAGGTAGCCGAGCTGTCCGGCCACCGGATCCGGCACGTGGATCTCGAAGGAATCCGGGGTGGCGGTGGCCGTCTCCCAGAGCCCTCGCCCTGGCGTCTTCCGCTGCAGGTTTTCGACGAAGGTTGCGTCCTCCACAATCGGAACCGCGCCCGGATCGTTGGCCACCATCGCGGCCACATAGTCGTCGCCCAACGCGAGCAGATCTTCGCGGGAACCGTCGGATGTGTCCGCCGGGTCGCCGCTATCCGCAGTTTCTGCCATTTCATCGCCGATTCCGGACGATCGTGCATAAAGCTATCACGGGTAATTGCCCGGACGCGGCACACGCCGTGACCCTCGCCCGACAACCCCTCGGGTCACCGATCGAAGATCGGATCCTCTTCGGGGGGCTCGACGGTCGATTCGGCCTCGAGGCGCTCGCCGATCCACTCCTCGAAGACCTTGACGACCGTCGACGCGGATTCATCCTTGTAGCCCTTCGCCGCCGCCGCGGTGTAGATCTGCAGGATCGTAGTCGCCACGAACATCGGGAAGTCGACGTCCTCGGCCGCGTCCAGCGCGTAGCCGATGTCCTTCTGGGTGTATCGCACGGGGAACACGGGCGGGAATTCCTGGTTGAGCGCCGACGGGAGAAACACCCGAAGTGCCACGGAGCTTCCCGCCCCATGTCGGAGTGCCTCGTGCAGCTTGCCGACATCGAGCCCGAGCGCCTTCCCCATCGAGAGCGCCTCGTACGCGAGGACCGAGTTGCCGAGGGAGATGCAGTTATTCACCAGTTTCGTCGCCTTGCCCGACCCGAGTTCGCCCATATAGTGGGTTTCCCGGGAGGCGGCCGTCAGGACCTGCTGGACGTCCTCGCGGTCGTAGGCCTCGCGCGGTCCGCCGACCGGCAGAATGAGAGTACCGTCCCGGGCGCTGGCCGGACTCCCGAGGAACGGCGCATCCAGAAACGTCACTCCCGCCTCGCGCAATTCATCGCCCAACTCTCGGATGGGCTCGGGCGGGACCGTGCTCTGTTCGATACACACGAGTTCCTCGTCGGCCCCGTCGACCACGCCATCGTCTCCCAGGTAGGCCTCCCGAATGACCTCCGGGAAGCTCAGCGCGCTCAACACGACGTCCGCCTGTTCGGCGAGTTCCCGGTTCGAGTCCATCGACCGGCCCCCGGAGGCCTCGAACTCCGCAACGGCTTCCGGATCGACGTCAAAGCCTACGACGTCAAACCCTTCGTCGAGCAGGCGCTGCGCGAGGTTGCCGCCCATGTTCCCCAGGCCGATCTGACCGACGGTCACGTCTGGCATTGGCGCCGGCTTCCGCGGAACGGATGAAATAGCTGTTGAAGGGACCAGGCTCGGTCAGTACGCGAGCCGAACAAAGGGATGAGCCCGTGCCCCTCAGTCGGCAACGATCTCGTTCAGTCGTTCCGTCCCGTCGTCGGTCAGGCCGCCGTGATAACAGAGCACCTGGTCGATCTCGAGATCGGAGAGGGATTCGATCGAAGCCAGCGCCTGTGCCGGGTCCTCGGTGACCTCGTCCTCCGGGGCATCCAGGGTATCGCCGTACAGGCCGAGCGCGTCGCCCGCGATCAACAAGTTGTGATCCGGGAGGTACAGCGAGAGGTGACCGGGCGTGTGCCCGGGGGTCTCGTACACTTCCGCCGGACCCGCGTCCGTGTTGATCGTCGCGCCCTCGGCGACCTCGAGATCCACCCGGGCGGGCGGATACCGGTCGCCCTCCCCCGGCGTGGTTCGGGGGTCCTCGCGTCCGTCGATGACCGGTCCGGCGATCTCGCTCGCGATCGTAGTGGCGTCCGTCCGTTCCAGGACCGTCGCCAGCCCGCCGGCGTGGTCCCCGTCCTGGTGCGTGAGAAAGACCATCCGGATATCCTCGGCGGAGAACCCGGCGTCCTCGAGGTCGCCGAGGATGTCGTCGACCTTGTGGGGGAACCCGGTGTCGATGAGCAAGACGCCGCCGTCGGTTTCGATGGCGGCTGGGTGTAGCTCCATGGTGCGCTCACCGAACGAGGCCTCGAAGCGCAACACGTGCACAGCATCTGGAAGTGACATACGGGCGGGAAATCCCGCCGCTCGCCAGATAGCTCTACCCCCCTTCGCAAATCTTGCCGTATCCCGTGTGGCGGTCCCGGGTCAGTCGAGGGACGCAAGCGCCTCGCGAGCGTCGACCGGATCCCACCAGGGGTCGTCGCCCAGATATTCGTGGATGACCTTCGCGGCGACGTAGCCGGCCCCCCCGTTGATCCCGCCGCCGGGGTGGACGCTCGAGCCACACATGAACAGGCCGTCGATCGGGGTCCGGTATCCGAAGTGATTCGAGAGGACCTGTCCCTCGTTGAGTTCGCCGACCATGATACAGCCCTCGTGCATGTTGGGGTTCGTGATCGGAATCTGACCGGGCGTGTAGACGTTCGAGTCGATCACGCTCTCCTCGGTGATGTTCGGCGCGTACTCGCCCCACTGCTCGACGATCTGATCGAGCACCTCGTCGGTCATGTCGTGCCAGGACGACGGGTCACCGTGCAGATCGTAGGGGCCCGCCGCCATCGCGAACGTCGAGTGCTTGCCCGGCGGCGCCATGCTCTCGTCGAACTTGGTGAGCGTGCTCCCGAGGAACCCGGGAAGGGCCAGCTCCTTTTGCATCATCGCCTCCTGGGAGGCCCCCAGCTCCGCCAGGCTTTCGATGCCGATGAGCTGATACAGGGACTCGTTGATCTCCGGGACCGCCTCCGATCCGCGGTAATCCGGCGCCTCCTCGAGGGCGAGATGGATCGTCAGGGTCGACCAGTCGGTGAAATCGTAATCCTCGACCTCGGACGCGAACTCCTCGTCGAGCTGGCCGAGGCCGATGAAGTCCTTGAACGTGAGATAGGGGTTGACCCCGCTCGCAACGAACTTTTTGGCGCCGAAGGCACGGCCGTCGGTGGTTTGGATCCCGGCGACCGCGCCGTCCTCGATGTCGATCGCGTCCACGGCGCTCGAGGTGAACACGGTCCCGCCGTGCTGCTGGATCACCTGCTGGAGCCCGTACGCCAGCATCTGGCTGCCCCCGCGGGGGATCTGGTAGGTCCGGGAGCCGTCGAAACACCGGGCGATGCCGCCCTTGATGCTCGGATTGTCCACGCCCTCCCCGGGCTCGCCGAAGATGGTCAGTTTGTGGAGGATGAGCAGGCGGACCTCGGGCGATTCGAACCAGTCGGCCATCAGCCCGAACGCGGACTCGGTCGTCCAGTCGAGGAACTCCCGGCCAAGCTCGGAGGATTCGAGCAGGTCCTGTCGCTCGTCGGCCGGGAGCGGTTCGTCGAAGCGTTCGGGCATGTAGATGTCGTCGACCAGCCGTTCGGCGACCTCACGTCGCTCGCGAAACTCCGCGGCGTCGGCCGCCGAGACGTTGGCGATCGTTTCGGCGGTGCGGTCCGTGTCCCGCCCGATCACGACCGGATCCCCGTCCTCGCGGGGCAAGCCGTACTCGAAGGTCGGCCGGATGTAATCCACGCCGTGCCGGTCCAGTTCGAGGTCGTCGTACCACGGGGTCCCGGTGATATCCCAGTGGGCGTTCGAGTGCATGTTGAACCGGAACCCCCGGTTCGTGGGATCGGCGGTGCGGGTCCCGCCGCCGACTTCGAGGTCTCGTTCCACGACGAGTACGTCCTGTCCGGCCTTGGCCATGTACGCGGCCGTCACGAGGGCCTGATGGCCGCCCCCGATGACGATTCCGTCGAACTCGCGATCGTAAGTCATCCGCTCGGAGAAGATTCCAGTCGCTACATAATACTACCTGAGACGGTGGCCGGCCCTACGGCTGAAGACGCATGCCATCCTGGGCGAAGATCACCTCGCCGTCGAACACTTCGCTGGCGCGTTCGCACGTCGCTGCGGGATCCCGATACGGGAGCAAGTGGGTCAACACGAGCGTGTCGACGTCGGCTTCGGCCGCGATCCAGCCGGCGTCCTCCGGGTCGCAATGGTTCTGTTTGTGGGTGGCCAACCGCTCCTCGCTCATCGGTCGGGCGAGGCCTTCCCGAATGACGTCGTCCGGGGGGTCCGGCGTCACGGGAGCGATCCCGCAGTCCTGGATCAGAACGTCCGCCCCGCGGGCGAACTCCGCGAGCGAGGCCAGTCGACGGGTATCGCTGGAGATGACGCAGGTCGCTCCGGTGGATGCCTCCTCGAACCGGTAGGCGTACGTCTCGATCGAGTGCTCGACGGGGTGTGCCGTTAGCGACCACCCCGCCTGTTCGCGACTGAACCCGGCGGTCGTCCGGTGCACGTCGATGTCGAGGAGGCCGTCGGTCGATCGGTCAACGACCTCCCGCCGGTACGCGATATCCTCGGCGTACAACTCCGGGATGGCATCGACGTACGCTTGCGTGCCCTCCGGGCCGATGATGGTAAGCGATTCGCGGCCGATCGTCCAACTCCCGAAGACGAACTCGAAGAAATCCGCGTTGTGATCGATATGATGGTGCGTGAACACGAGCGTCTCGATCCCGCTCGGGTCGTAGCCACACTCGAGGAGTCGGTATGTCGCGAGGGGGCCGCAGTCCACCAGCACCGGCTCGCCCGCGAGTTCCAAAAGTTGACTCTGGCCCCCACGTTCGGTCGATGGGACCGGACTGCCCGTCCCGAGGAGGGTGATCTGCATGCCGGGGGTTACCAGAGGGCGATTAAATCAGTAGGGATCGCCCGTCCGACCCGTTCACAACGAATTTATGGAGTTACCGGGAACGACGGGCATGGCCCCAGGAGACCTGGAAACGGACGTCGTCGTGGTGGGCTCGGGGATTGCCGGGCTCGTGGCGACGTTGCGGGCGTTAGAACGCGGTGCGGACGTTACATTACTGGAGAAAGGACATGTCCTCGGCGGGACCACGCGGGTGACCGGGGGGTATATCGCCTACGACGAGGAGGCCGAACCCAACATCGAGCCGTTCGAACCGTTGGATGCCGGACTCGAATGGTTGCGGGGACACGGCGTGGAGGTCGAGGACCTCGAACACTGGGAACACGGCGAATCCGTGAGCTCGCGGACCCGGATCGAGCCGCCCCAATTCGTCGATCGCATGGAAGACCGGATCCGCGCCGAGGGCGGCGACATCCGGCTCCGCACGCCGTTCGAACAGCTCCGGACGAACGATCGCGGCGAGGTTACCGGCGTCATCGCCTACGACTACGACGAGGGCCGGTTCGAGATCGCCGCGCCGTGTGTCATTCTCGCGGCGGGGGGACGGAGCGGGAACGAGCAGCTGGTCCGCGAACACTTCCCCGACGCGGACCTCCTGTTGGGCCGGGACCCATGGTCGACGGGCGATGGCTACCTCGCCGCCAAGGAGGTGGGGGGCAAGGCGACCGGGAACCTGGGGGATCCGATCGGCGTGACCCGGCCGGCCCCGCCGGCGGAGATCGCCTTCGAGGACATGCGGTGTGGCCAGATCTATGATACCTCCTCGATCGCGATCGATACGGACGGTGTTCGGTTTACGGACGAGTCGAACTCGGAAGCCCAGAGCGACGCCTTCGTACAGAACTACCTCGATGGCGTCGACGGGGAGGCCTTCCTGATCTTCGATCGCGACATCTACGAAAACGCCGAGCGCTACCAGAGCGCCGTGAAGGATCGGGTCGAGCTCGCCCGGGAGCTCGGCGGCATCGTCCTCGAGGCCGAGACCATCGAGGGGCTCTGTGACAAGCTGGCCGAACACGGCGTGGATCGCGAGCAGGCCCTCGCCACGGTACGTGCATTCAACGCGGCCGTCTCCGGCGAGGCGGACGTCGAGCTCGACCCCCCACGCGTGGACTACCGGGAGCCGATGGACAGTCCGCCCTATTACGCGACGAAGGTCGTGCCGGCCATCCTCTATTTCGTCGGTGGGCTCGACGTGGACGAGCACGCCCGCGTGATCTCCCGGGCTCGATCGACGAGTACGCTCCGCTACACACCCGAGCACGCCGACGAGTGGCATCGGGAGCCGATCGAGGGGTTATACGCCGCCGGTGTGGAGGTCGGCAAGGACACGGAGGACGGCTATTACGGCGGGGGTCTCTCCCTCGGCCTGGCGACGGGACGGATCGCCGGCGCGCACGCCGCCGAGTATGCCAAGGACGTGCCGCTGGGTGAACCGTAGGGCGGCTACCCTTCGTAGACGGCCACGGTGTGGCCAACGATCTCGCCGTCCTGCACGACGATCGTATCGACGCCGAACTCCCACGCGAACTCGCTCGTCGACAGGGAGTACGAAAACTGGACGAAATCCCCCTCGATGACCTGCTCGAACAGCTCCATCTCCATGCCGGGATCGTCCATCCACTCGCTCAGGGCCTCGTAATGTGCCCTGATTTCGTCGTGGCCCCGAAAGACCTCCCCACGCGAGATCACGACCGCGTCGTCGGCGTGGAGGTCGACGAGGCGATCCATGTCGCCGGCAGCGTTGGCTTCCCGATACGCGTCGAGGACCTCCTCGGTGGTTGTCACGGCTGAGCGGTCGCCCAGGCGGGAGATAATCGTTGTGAAACCGTCGGCTCGGAAAGGTTGAGGCTTTTGTACCCGCGTGTGTCACGGTCGCCATGATCGCCGAAACGGGTACGACGGGGGGCCTCCATGAGTAGCCCCTCGGTCGGATCGGAGCGGGCGTACACGGTCCGGCTGGAGCTTGTCGATGAACCCGGCGAACTGCTGAACGCCCTCGAACCGATCGCCGCCCACGGGGGTAACCTCCTTTCGATCTACCACGAGCGCGGCTCCCTGACCCCCCGCGGCCGCATTCCCGTGGAAGTCGACGTCGAGTGCGTCCCCGAACGGTTCGACGAGATCGTCGAGGCCCTCCGCGAAGCCGGCGTCACCGTCATGCAGGCCGGCGAGGGGCGGTATACCGAATCGATCACCGTCATCCTCGTGGGCCACCTCGTCGAGACGGACCTCTCGGACACGCTCGCCCGGCTCGACGACTGCCCGAACGCGACCGTGCTCGATCTCGACATCGCGACCCCCGCCACCCGC
>CAZAYR010000105.1:0-9128 GCA_964489365.1 uncultured Salinarchaeum sp. | reverse complement strand
GGGTCCCGGGCACCTTCTCCACCCCGCGACCCTGCGAGCGACACCTGTCCGGCGACCCGCTGCTCGCTTCCGCGCCTGGCGGATTGTCGCCGACTAACCGTGACGGCACGTCCCTGCGGACGCTCGCCACGGACCGCTGTCCCCGCAGGACGAGGCTTCCCAGTTGGCTTCCGGGGTCCGTGACGGTCGGACCGGACGCCACCGGTGTTCGGTCCCCGCTAAAGACCATCTTGCGGGTTCCGAGCAGGGCCTAACTGCCCGACCTAGTCCGTGCGTAGATCCGAGGTGCAGGCCTAAAAAGATTTCAACCCCGTCCCGGCCGCCAGGGGACTGGCGTCCGGTCGTCCGTCCGCATGACTGTCCGGGTTCGGTCCCGGCCATGCCAGTCGTCGCTCCGCAGGGGGTCACCCTCGGCCGTGTCGGGCGTGTACGTGCCAGGATCGAGAGGATCAGCCATCCGCCGTATCCGCGACGGCGACCACGCCACCCATCACGCCGACGGACGCGAGCCCCCGGAACATCCGACGCAATCTCGGGACGGGCATGAACGGAGGGGGTCGAATGGTTCGTAAGATATCCGTGTCGAGTGGCTCGGCGAGGTCGAAACACCGACGTGCCCTGACGCGAGAGTCAGCCCATGGGCCTCGGTTCGACCGCGAAAAAGATTCAGGTGCTCGCCGAGCGGGCCGAACAACTGTATAGCCAGGTCGGCGAGTTGCGCGATCAGATCCACGAACTCCGCGACACGGTGGAGGCCACGGGCCGGAAGGTCGACACCATCGAAAAGCGCAACGAGCGCCAGTGGGTCATTCTGCGCGAACTCGCCGAGCAACAGGGAATCGACGTGGACGTGGTGCTGGCCGAGGCGTCGATCGAGGCCGTCGACGAGGAAGACGCGGAGGGGGATGCATCCGATCGCGCTCCCCCGGCGGCGGACGGGGCGGATGCCGACGAGCCCTAGAACTCCATCGCCACCCGGCCGACGACGAACGCGGCCACAGCCAGATACATGCCGAGTTTGATCAACCGTTGCCCTCGTCCGGGATCGTGCCAGGCGGCCCTGACCCCGTACACCATCGTCGCGACCGCCGGGACCAACACGACGAGATACGGCTCTTCGAAGTGTCCCCGGATGAACGGGAGCGGGCTGGCCACCGTCGCCACCCCCATCGCGGCAGCCGCCACCCACCGCGAGCGGCGGCGGCCGATCACGATCGGGAGCGTCCGGAGCCCTTCCTCGCGGTCCCCGCGGACATCCTCGATATCCTTGATTACCTCGCGGCCGAACGTCGCAAAGGCCGCCAACACGAACAGGACAAGCGTCGGACGGATGTTGCCCACCGCGGCCCCGCCGAACGGAAATGGCGTCCCGCCGAGAAAAGCGACCAACGCGTTGCCCACGCCGGGCATCCCTTTGAAGTATTTCGTATAGGTCACCAGCGCGACGAGATTGATCAACGCGATCCCGATCGCCACGGGCGGGAGCGTCAGCGCCAGGGCGACGGCCGCGCCAAAGAGCACGATCGCGAATGCCAGCGCCGCGCGGGGGGCCACGTCCCCCCGGGGGATCGGCCGGTCAGGGCGATTGATCGCGTCGATCTCCCGGTCGTAGTAATCGTTCGTCGCCATGCCCGCGCCCGTCGCCAGGATCGTCGCGGCGATGGCTGCGGCGGCCGACGGGCTCGCCGGATCGCCGGCGACGACCGTCCCGATGAACGTCAGCGCCCCGGCGACGAGGGCGTTCGAGGGTCGAGTCAGTTCGATCGCGCCCCGGACGGTCGCGCCGGCACCCATGCGAGCGACCTTCCGCGGGCCGGATGAAAACGGTACCCCTTCGGCCGAGCAACGCCGCTATAGGGGGCAGGGCCGTACCCCTCCGTGATGAGCGCGGATGGGGGCCTCCCCGGGATCGCCGACGAGGGTGGCGAGGATCGTCTCGTCCTCCATGTCGATCTGGACTGCTTTTATGCCGCGTGCGAACGCCTTCGCGAACCCGAGCTCGTCGGCGAACCGGTGATCGTCGGGATGGGATTCGAACCAGGGGATGACGGTGGGGCGGTCGCGACGGCGAGCTACGAGGCCCGGGAGCACGGCGTCGAAAGCGCCCAGGCGATCTCGACGGCGATGGAGCGCCTGCCCCCACGGCGGCAGGTCGATGAGGACTACGACGGCGCGACCGCCCACTATCGGCCGGTCGATATGGCCTACTACCAGGCGTGCGCCGAGGAAGTCAGCGGCATTCTCGAAACCCATGCCGACACCGTCCGACGGGTGAGTATCGACGAGGCGTATCTGGACTGTACGCCGCGGACGGACTGGGCGTCGGCCGAGACGTACGCCAGGGACCTGAAAGCCGAGATTCGAGCGGAGGTGGGGTTGCCGGTCAGCATCGGCGTCGCCCCGAACATGAGCGTCGCCAAGATCGCCTGCGACCACGACAAACCCGATGGACTCGTCGTGGTCCCCCCAGGGGGCGTACGGTCGTTCCTCGCGCCGCTCCCGCTCGAGGATCTGCATGGGGTCGGGCCGGTCACGGCGGCCGAACTCGCCGACCGCGGGCTCGAGACGATCGGCGATGTCGCCGCCGAAGATCGCGCCGCCCTGATCGAGGCGTACGGCGAACGGGGCCGCGAGCTCCACGACCGCGCGCGGGGCATCGATCGCCGGGAGGTCACCCCCCGCGGTGACCCCAAGAGCCTTTCGCGGGAATCGGCCTTCGGCGAGGCGACCGAAGATTTCGAGCGCATCGCGGACCGGATCACCGAGCTCGCCGAGGCGGTCGCCGAACGGGCGACCGATCGGGGGGCGACCTACCGGACCATCGGCATCAAAGTCGTGACCCCACCGTTCGAGATCAATACGCGGGAGCGTTCCCTGCCCGGACCGGTGAACGATCCCGACCTCGTGGTCGACGTCGCCGGCGATCTCCTCGAGGAATTCCGGGACGCCAGCGTTCGGAAGGTCGGTGTCCGGGTCTCGAAGCTGAACTTCGCGCCGGGCGATCAGACCCGGCTGGGCAGCTGGTCGACCGAGAGCGAGGACGGGGAATGGCAGGGCCACCGTGGCACGCAGGTCCGCCTCAGCGAATTCGCGGAGGATCCGGGCTAGACGGACGACACGAGAGCCGAAAGGATCGCTGCCGGGTCATCCGCCTTCGCGACGGCGCTTGCCAACAGGACACCTTCGGCGCCGAGGTCGGCGGCGGCCACGACGTCCTCGCCCGTGCCGATGCCGGCCCCACACAGGACGGGGATCTCCGGATCGATCGACGCGGCCGCCTCGACGGCGTCCCGGACGATATCCGGATCGGCCTGGCTTACGGGTGTCCCCGTCCCGATCAGCGCCGGGGGTTCCACGGCGACCATGTCCGGGCCGAGGGCGGCCACGGCCCCGACCTGTGCCGGGGTGTTCGCGCACAC
Source organism: uncultured Salinarchaeum sp. (assembly GCA_964489365.1). Taxonomy (GTDB): domain Archaea; phylum Halobacteriota; class Halobacteria; order Halobacteriales; family SKNY01; genus SKNY01. Next base: position 5,709 of record CAZAYR010000105.1, on the reverse strand, counting down.
GACGGTCTCGAGGCCCGCTTTCTGGGCCTGCCCGATCGCCCGCTCGATGGCGTCGAGGCCGAGGCGTCGCTCGGAGTGGTTGATGATCGTCCCGGCGGCCCCGGCCTCGGCGACTGCTTCGGCGAGCGTACTCCCGGTGTGGCTCCCGTGACCGGTCGGGCTCACGTGCTGGGCCCAGACCTCGGGACCCACCGCCGCGACCTGTGCGATGCGTGCCGCCTGGGGGGCGATGGCGATCCGGGCGTCCGTTTCGACGTCGACGTCGCCCGCCGCTCGTGTCACGGCGAGCGCATCCGTGTCGTAGGCCTTGAGATTCACCAGAACGAACATACGGACCTCACCCCAACCCCGCGAAAAACGTCTTCCGGTTCACTCGCCGCGCTTGACGACGTCGCCGAGCGTGGTGGTACTTGGGGAGATGTCGTTCTCCCAGTCAGAATCGTCCGTGCCGGACGTCTCGGTCAGCGTGATCTCGAGGTTGCGCTCGAGCTTGCGTTGGACCGCGTCGCTGGGTTGCATGTCCCCGCGCTCGAGCTTGCGAATCAGGCTCGCCTTTTCGTGGAGCTGCTCGGCGAGGTCCTCCTGGGACAGGCCGGCTGCTTCCCGGGCCTCCCGGATCCGCTCCGGATAATCGTCGGCGAGGACCTCCATTTCGTCGAAGAGATCGCGCGAGCGGCGTTGGCTGCCGCCCGATCCCCCGGCACTCGAGCCGGTACTGGCGTTTGCGCCCGAGCCCCCGCCGGAGGATGCAGTCGAGTACTTGGATCCGCTAGAGGTCGTCTCCGACTCGGAGACGGTGGTCCCGAAATCGGCACACGCGTCACAGACCTGGAGTTCGGCCCCCTCGATCTTGGCCGTGGTGGGCGTATCCGTCTCCGTGCCGCACATCTCACACTGCACCATGTCCGAGCCTTGCCGCCGTGGCACATAAACCGTGCGGCGGGTGCTTTTCAGCCGATCCGTCCCATCGCGCCCGCGAACCGTTGGAGCGCTGTCAGGTGACCGACCACCGCGAGGGCGACGAGGACCCAGCCGACGAGCGTAAAGCCGGCGAATTCCCCCGGATAGACCGTGGCAACGACCGCCGCGACGCCGATCAGCGCCAGCCGATCCGCCCGGCCCAGGATCCCGGCGTACACCCGATCGAGCCCCACGGCGATCGCCTGGGTGCCCAGATACGAGGTCATCAACACGCCGGTAATCGCCACGAAGCCAATGAGCCACGCGTCGATACTCGCCGCGAGCCCGCCGATGATGACGATGTCCGCGTACCGATCGAGGACGTGATCGAGGAGATCACCTTGAGCGGATTCGACCCCGCGCTGCCGGGCGAGGGCCCCGTCGACGAGATCCAACCAGCCGTTCAGGAACACCAGTCCCGCGCCCACGAGATACCACGGGCTGGCCGGTCCTCCCGTCGCGAAGGCTCCGCCCGCGCCCACCGCCGCCGTCAGCGCCAGGACCGAGATCACATTCGGGGTCAGTCCCAGCGTGCCCGCGAATCGGGCCGCTGGTCTGACCACGTACGAGGCCACGGGGCGAAGGCGATCGAGCGTCATGGGTCGGTTAGAAACGAGACCGCGCCCGGCGGGGCGTCGATCTCCCCGCGGCGGAGCGCCTCGACGCGTTCCGCGACCGCTTCGGGGCTTCGGTCGGTCGTATCGATCTCGGCCACCCGGTCCGTGCCGTGGCGATCGACCGCCTCCGCGAGGATCACGTCCAGTCGCTCGGCCTCGACGTTCTCCTCGACCTTTTCGGGCGGGACCGATGCGTCGCGCGTGTCCAGCCGCTCGCGAAGCACATCCGGACGACACCGTAGCACGATCACCCGGTCGACGGGAAGACGATGCGCAAGGTGGGATTCGACCAGGAGGTCGTCCGAACGGGCATCCAGCCACCCGCCGAGGCCCTCCAGATCCGCGACCACCGTCTCCCGTTCCTCGTCGTACCCATCCTGGAAGCGCGGATCGTCCAGAAGGTCCGAGAGGTGGACGCTCTCCCCGTCGAGCCTGGACGCGACTGTCGTTTTCCCCGTCCCCGGCGTGCCCGTCAGCGCCCACTTCATTCCTCGATCGCTCCGTTCGCGGCCACCGCCGCCTCGAACGCCCGCATCGTCCGATCGAGTTCCCGCGGGGTCCCGACGGTAATGCGGACACAGTCTGCGAGCCCGAAGCTCGTGCAATCGCGGACCAGGATCCCCCGATCGAGCAGTGCATCCGCGACGGCCGCCCCGTCCCCCACCCTGGCGAGCACGAAATTGCCCCCGCTCGGCCAGGTCCGCACCGGCAACTCGTCCCGCAGGCGGGCACGGCCCGACCGGATCCGTTCGACGGTGCGATCGAGGTACGCCTGGTCCTCGAGGGCGGCCAGCCCGGCACGACACGCCAGTTCGCTGGCCGCAAACGGCGTATTGACTTTCCGGTAGGCGCCGGCCCAAGCCTCCGGAACGACCGCGTAGCCCAGTCGCACGCCGGCCAGCCCGTAGGATTTCGAAAAGCTCCGCAGCACGGCGACATCGTCCCGCTCTTCGACGAGCGGGATCGCGCTCGGCGATTCGGAAAACTGCCCGTAGGCCTCGTCGACGACCACGAGGGTTTCCGTTGGCATGGAAGCGGCGATCTCCCGGATCTCATCGGGGGTCAACGTGGCCCCCGTGGGGTTGTGCGGGCTGGTGAGATAGGCGATCCGGGCGTCGGCCGCCCGGGTCGCCAGCGCTTGGCGATCGATCGCGAACCCGCGATCGCGCACGAGCGGATAGCGATCCACCGACCCGTGGTGGTACCGGGCGCTCATCCCGTAGTAGGCGAAGCCGGGATCGGGCACGAGCACGCGATCGCCCGACTCGAGCATCGCGCGCGCGAGGTAATCGAGGGCACCGTCGCCGCCGTTGGCCAGCCAGATCTGGGCATCGCCGACGTCCCAGCGATCGGCGATCGCCCCGGTCAGGGCCGTGTGGACACCCTTCGGATACCGATGGATATCCGACGCCGCGTCCCGGATCGCCTCGACGGCCGCCGGCGCGGGGCCGAACGCGTTCTCGTTCGAGGCGAGCGCAACGAGGTCGTCGGGATCGACGCCCCGGGCTCGCGCGACCTCCTCAGATCCACGCCCGGGCACGTACTCGTGCAGGTCCGACAGGTCCCGCGGCTCCATGGGATGACGTCGGGCCGGCCGGGTATTAAGCATGCCAATTCACGGCTGGAGGGCGGCGTCGGTATCCTGGGGGCTCGAGCACGGGCAATGGGGCCCTGCGTCGGACATCCCGTGCCGGAATCTTTACGGCTCGAACGCCGCAATCGCCAACGTATGTCCAAGAGCGTGCGGACCGTGTGCGAGGAGGGGTTCGTGGCCACCAGTGAGGTGGGCGGCGAAACGATTCGGATCGACGCGACGGGCGAGGAAACCGCCGACACGCTGGATCACCTCCTTGCCGCGTACGCCGCGTGTTACGTGCCCGCCCTGCGGGTGGGTGCCGAGCAGCGGGATGCGGGCGATCTCGGTCGGATCGACATCGATGTCACGGGCGAACTCAACGAATCGGACAAGCTCGAAGCCGTCGAATTCACGATCGACACCGAGACCGGCCTCGGGGCGAACGCCGCCAGCGCCGTGATCGAACGGGCCAACGAACTGTGCAAAGTCCAAGACGCCTTGAAGGCTTCCCTGCGGGCCCGGGTCACCCTCGACGGCCACACCGTATGACGGCTTCCCGGAGATGAGTGCGGACGAGGGCCCTCCGTGGGAGGAACTGATCGTGGGCGAACGCATGGCGGCCGATCAGGAATTCCAGGAACGGGTGCACGCCTCCTCGCTGTCCAATCAGGCTTGGAGCCTGGTGATGATGGCCGTCGAGTTTCGGGTGTCCAATCCCGAGGATCCGGAACGGGCCTACCTCACCGTGGATAGCGAGAACCTCGATAGCGTCCTGCCGGCGATGGGCGAGGTCGAAGCCGCGACCGGTCACGATCCGGGTGGATCCGACAGTGACGGGTTGCTCGACGAGATCCGGTCGTGGCTCGGAGGCGGGCGCGGCGACGCCGAACGACGCACGGAGGCCGAGCAGCTCGCCGAGGAGTACGCCACCGTCCTCGAGCGCCAGATCCAGCAGAACGGGAAGTGGAACGCGGTGTGCGAGATGGCCGCCGATCGGGCCTAACGGATAAACATTTGAAGTGCGGGGGTCTCCCGGGTGACATGAACGACCGGGAGGAGCTGATCTCGCTACTGGTCGAGAACGCCCGCCACGACGTAGAGGATCTGGCCCGGATGACCGGCCGATCGCCAGAGGACGTCGAGGAGACGATCGAGGCGCTGGAGGACGAGGACGTGATCCGGGGCTATCAGGCCGTCATCGACTGGGATCGCGCATCCGAGGAACGCGCACGTGCCGCGGTCGAACTCAACGTCACGCTCGATCGCGAGACCGGGTACGACGACATCGCCCGGCGGCTGGCGGGCTTTCCGGAGGTCCGAACGCTCGAGCTCGTCAGCGGTGATTTCGATTTCCTCGCGCAGGTCGAGGCGGATAGCATCCGTGAGATCTCCCGGTTCGTGAGCGAACGGATCGCCCCCGTCCCGGAGATCACTCAAACGGTGACCCACTTCGTGATGGAGACGTACAAGGATCGCGGGATCGAGATGACCGACGGGCACGACGATGACGACCGCCTGTCGGTCTCGCCCTGAACGAGCATGCGACCGGCCCAGCACATGGATGGGATTCCCCCGTCGGGGATCCGTCGGTACTTCGAGCTCGCCGAGGAGATGGACGAGGTCATCTCGCTTGGGGTGGGGGAACCCGATTTCAGCGCCCCCTGGGCGATCCGTGAGGCGGCGATCGCCTCGCTCGAGCGGGGACGAACGTCCTATACGACCAACCGGGGGCTCCGGGAGCTCCGGACGGAGATTTCGGGGTACGCCGACGAGCGGTTCGACCTCGGCTACCGCCCGGACGACGAGATTCTGGTCACGACCGGCGCGAGCGAGGCCGTGGATCTCGCGCTCCGGGCCCTGGTTGACGCCGGTGACGTCGTCGCGATCGCGGAGCCGACCTATCTCTCCTATCGCCCGGTCGCGGACCTCGCCGGTGGCGACGTGCGGCCAGTGCCGACCGCCGAGCGGGACGCCTTCCGGCTGACCCCGACGGCGTTACGCGAGGCCGGCGCCGCCGCCGCCGACATCCTGGTGATCTGTTATCCGAACAACCCGACCGGCGCGATCATGCCGGCGGGCGACCTGCGGGGCGTGGCCGAGTTCGCGCGGACCCACGACCTGACGGTCGTCAGCGACGAAATCTACGCCGAGCTGACCTACGGGGAGGACCACGTTTCCATCGCCAGCCTTCCGGAGATGCGCGAGCGGACGGTCGTGATCAACGGGTTCTCGAAGGCCTTCGCGATGACCGGCCTCCGGCTGGGGTATGCGCTCGGCCCGGGACCGGTGATCGACGCCATGAACCGGATCCACCAGTACACGATGCTCTCGGCCCCGACGACCGCCCAGTACGCGGCCCTCGAGGGCCTTCGGAACTGCCTCGACGCCGTCCAGGACATGCGCACCACGTACGACCGTCGGCGCAAGTTCGTGCTGGCACGGTTCCACGAGATGGGGATCCCGTGCTTCGAGGCCCGGGGGGCCTTCTACGTCTTCCCCGAGTGTCCCGAACCGGATACGGAGGCGTTTGTGGGAGGGCTTCTCGAGGAAGAAAAC
>CAZAYR010000104.1:0-9169 GCA_964489365.1 uncultured Salinarchaeum sp. | reverse complement strand
ACAGCTCATCGTCCGCGTCGGTGAGCGGGCGCACCTCGAACGTATTCGAGCGCCGCACGACGACATGATGTCGGGTGGTAGATGTGTAAAAACGAGCCGTGTCGTTGTGGTGAAAGTGAACGTATCAGCTTCGTTGGGGAAATTCGAGCTAGCGGGAGAGACTCATGTAGCGTGTCGCTTGAACCCACGGCTGAAGCCGTGGGCTTCCGCTTGAATTATGTCACGCCCGGAACACTAACGGCCGACCTCATCCCTGGCGGCGTGCCGTGTCAGTCGGGAAACCCTCGTGCCGGGCGCATATCGCGTACCTGGGTATACCGGCCCTTCATTGGGCCCATAGTGGGCTCTCCGGCGGCGACGAGGTACGCAGCGTATCATCGGCGAGCGACATGGAAAAACGGCTCGGCCAAGAGAAGCCACACCGAGGCCGCTCAAGGCACCGCGTACTCCGACTCCGCAAACTGCACGTAGCCGCCGTTGCGATAGCGGAACTTCTGACGGCGGTACTGGAGGAGGATTTTGATCGCGGACGGTCCGGCGGTCAGGCGCCGGCGGAGCAGCGCGTCGTCCCCGTCGTCGCCGACCATGCGGGCGGCGACCCGGAACGCGTGGTCCCACTGGTCCGGAGTGAAATCCCGGACCAGGTCGGCGAAGCTGACGTTCCGCAGAAGCTCGTCCCCGATCTCCTGCCTCCAGGCCCGGTTGTACTCGTCCAGCCGCCCCGAACCGGCGAGGCGGCCGGCGATCGCGCCGCTACGCGCCGCGACGTGGTAGCCACCCTCGTGGAACGCGGACGTCGTCCCCATGGCCCCGCCGACCACGGCCACCCCCGCGACCGTCGGGGACTCGATCGGGCGGGTCGAGGAGATCGCGTACGCTTCGGTGCCGCCGCGTTTGCCGCGATCCTCGACGAGTGGGAGGTCCGCGTCGATGTCGTACCGGTCCCCGTACTCCTGCTCGAGGAGCCGGCGGAGGTACACGGCCCCGGTGGGGACGTCGCTATCCTCGGCCCGAAGAAGGGGATACGACGATCGGTCCGCGAGCGCGTCGAGGTCGATCCCCATGGGCATGGTCAGCCCGACCCGCGCGACGCGATCGTCGTTCGGAAAGATCCAGGGATAGGCGGTCTCGCCGGGGATGTGCCCCCACCAGAACTTGAGCATGTCCGCTTCGAAGATCTCGGCCGGGAGGCGACGGTACTCCTGATAGGCGATGTGGTTGTGGTCGCGGGGACCGATGACGTCCCCCGCCGACCGGCCGCCCGGCATGAATTGGTCGAGGACGGGGAGGGTGATCGTCCGCTGGGGGCCGTCGGCACACACCAGGTAGTCCGCGACGAGCTCGGTGCCGTCGGCGAGCTGGACGTGATGCTCATGTGCCCCGTTCACGTGCGAATCGACCGCGGTCACCGCGGTCCCGACCCGATAGTCCGCGCCGGCGTCCTCGGCCCGCTCGCGGAGCCAGTCGTCCATCGCGGCCCGGTCGAAGGTGAACCCGAACCCGTCGTAGGAGGCCTCCATGCCGGTCGTGTACAGGGCACACCGGCTGTGCGGGCCGATGAACTCGGCGCCGTCGAGTTCCTGGAGGACGATGGCATCGGGGATGTCCGCGTACGGGATGCCCAGGATGTCCACCCAGTAATCGAGCATGCCAGCGGCGTCCGTCGAATCCGCCCCGAGTCCGTCACGGTCGGCCCGGGGGACGCCCTTCTCGATGACGACCGCGTCCGCCCCGACGGTCGCCGCGGCCTCGCCGGCCCGGGCGCCGGCCGGCCCGCCGCCGACGATGGCGACGTCTACCCGCTCCATCGGATACACCCCTCGTGGGCCGGCCGTTGCATGTCCGCGAGATATCCGAGTGCCCTTTTGGCAGTTTCGACTGTTCGAGGCCTAGAGGTATCCTTCCGAAACGAGCAACTCGCCGTTCAGCACGCTCGCCCCCGCGGCCCCTCGCAGCGTGTTATGTGCCAGCACGTTATACTGGAGGCCGTGGCCGGTGTCCTGGATCCCGCCGACGGTGACCTGCATGCCGTCGGCCCGGTCCCGATCCAGGCGGGGCTGGGGACGATCGAGCTTTTCGAAGACGTGAATGAACTGGGCTGGCGAGCTATGCAGCGGGAGGCGCGGGTAGGTCGCCATCGCCTCCCGCGCGGTGTCGGTGTCGACGTCCTCGGCCAGATCGACCCAGGCGTTCTCGAGGTGCCCGTCGATCGTGGGTACCCGGTTACACGACGCCGAGATGTCCAAGTCAGCGAGGGCCACGTGGTCGCCGTCCAATGAGCCGAGCAGCTTCTCGGGTTCGGTTTCGACCTTGTCCTCCTCGCCGCCGATGTGGGGCAGGACGTTGTCGATGATCTCCATCGAGGTCACCCCGGAGTACCCGGCGCCCGACACCGCCTGCAGCGTCGCCACGTGGACGCGCTCGATGCCGTAGGGCTGCAAGGCCGCCAACGTCGGGGCCACCGTGATCGTCGAGCAGTTCGGGTTCTTGATCAGCCCGCCGTCCCACCCGCGTTCGTCACGCTGGGCCTCCAACAGTGCCAGGTGCTCGGCGTTGACCTCGGGGATCACCAGCGGGACATCCGGCGCCATCCGCTCGTTCGAGGAGTTCGAGGAGACGAGATAGCCGGCGTTCGCGAACGCCGGTTCGACGTTCGCCCCGACGGACGATGGCAGGGACGAGAACAACAGGTCGACATCGTCGGGCACCTGGGCGGGATCCGTCTCGCGGACCTCGAGGCCGGCGACATCGTTCGGGATCGGGCTCCCGGCACGCCACTTCGCCGCCTCCCGATACGGACGACCGGCGCTGTCCGCACTCGCCGTGAGCGCGGCGATGTCGAACTCCGGATGCGGATCGAGGAGTTGAATCAGGCGTTGGCCGACCGCCCCCGTCGCCCCCAACACGCCGACACGTACAACCATTGGACGGGGTAGGAGACGTCGCCGAGAAAACGGTTTTGGATTCGGGACTCAGGCACGCTGCTGGCGGGTGACGAACCCCGCGATCCGGTTGCGCACGCCCTTGGACTCGATGTTGGTGAGCTCGCGGACGCTCGTCTTGTTGTGTGAGAAGTCGTCGTTGAACGCCTCGGGGTACTGTTCGAGGAGGAGTTTTCCCGTCTTCTTCACATACTGCGGTTTGATCGGCATGGGGGCGCTTCCGGCGCGAAGCCCTTATACGGCACCATTTCGCGGCTCAGTACAGGCCCGTTGCGGACCCGATCGAGATCTCGAGGAACGTCCGGCTCACATCGTCGTACTGCTCCTGGAACAGCTCCGGCCATTCCTCCTTCGGGCCGAGGTATCGCGAGTACACCCGCTCCATCGCGCCGCGCGTTGCCTCCGGGTCCTCCACGATCCGGGCGGTCCCCTGGAGGCCGACCATCCACTCGGCGCTGCCGTCGACGAACTTATCGATCGATAGGGCAACCCGGGGGTTTTCCCGGACGTTCTCGAGTTTCTTGCCGCTCGTCAGGACCTCGACGGTCTCATCGCGGTAGTGGAACCACACCGGCGCGACGTGCGGACGATCGTCGACCGACGTCGCCAGATGGATCTGTCGGGGGTCCTCGGTGAGCAGTTTCTCGATCTCGTCAGGGACGGTCGCCATGGCCACCCGTCCCGGCCCCACGGCCAAAAAGTTGCGTGGCCGATCCGGTTATCGGTTCGCCGACCGGCTCGGCCGGACGTTTTCGGCGCCCTTGCCGCGGGTGCGCAGGCCCCGATTGCCCTTGCCCGCCGAGGTGAGTCCGCGGAACGCGCGGCCCTGGTTCGACCCCTCGCAGATCCAGTTGAGGTCGTCATCGTTCTGGATCGCCGGGTGTTCGGGGTCGACCATGATCACCTCGTACCACTTCTGGCTGCCGTCCTCGCCGACCCAGTAGGAGTTCAGGACCTCGAGGTTCGGGTACTTCCGGGCGCTGCGCTCCTCGGCCATCCGTTGGAGGTTCTTCGCGCGGGTCAGCCGGTTGACCCCCTGGCGCTTCGAGCGGCGGCCCGCCTTGAAACGGGACTTCCGCGCGCTGCCGCGACGAATCCGCGTGCGAACGACCACGATCCCCTGCTTGGCCTTGTAGCCGAGACTCCGGGCCCGGTCGAGTCGTGTGGGGCGATCGATCCGTTCGATCGCCCCCTGGCGACGCCACTCCTGCTTGCGTTGCCACTGGAGTTCGCCGAGTTTGCCCTCGTTGGGGCGATTCCACGCCTCTCGAATGTGCGAATACGCGCTACGTGCCATACGTTCACCTGCGGGCATTGACCGGTTCAGCGCCGAGCGCCACATGCCGAGACCCGTCGTAACGGGTGCCCGCTGTCGCCCGCTGCAGCGGTTACCCGAGGTACCTCCGAGCTGGCTTTAAGCGCTTCGGTCGGGGTTCTCGCGGCGAAGCAGGAGATAGATCACCAGCGCGGCGAGGCCAGGGACCGCGTACAGCAGGAACAGGAACCCGACGGTCCCCGCCCAGATGGCGGGGTTCTCGAGTCCCCGACGACGGCCATCGAGGTAGACCCCCACGGCGGCCAGGATCCCCGCCACCGTCACGATGGCGAACACCTCGATCCCGGAGAGGAGTTCGAACTCGACCCCGAGCTCACCCGAGACGTTCGTGGTCGGTGGTGGCGGCACGGACGATCACACCCGAAGCGAGAGCGCGACCAGCGCGAAGCCGAATAACACGAAGATCCCTTCGACGAGGATCCCGATCGCGAGGTCCACTTGGAGGACTTCGAACAGGAGCCCGCCGAGGACCGCGCCGACGGTCACGAACGCGAAGCCGGCGGCGAGCATGCCGAGCGAGCGATCGCGCGTGCGCCGGTAGGCCTTGACGGCGAAGTACGTGATGACCGCGCCGAGCAGGCCGATCCCGACCTTCACCACGGCCATGAGGACCAAGGCGAGTTGGGTGGCGTCCTCGTGGACCACGCTTACACCCCCCGCCGGACTTCCGTCCAGAGGTCCTCGAGGCGTTCGTCACCAGTTCGGGGCGGTCGCACGATTTCGAGCTCGAGTTCGCGATCGTCGGTCAGCGAGATGACGACGCGGTCGAAGTCCGGGACGTACATCGACGTGTGGCGCCCGTCGTCGCGGATATCGATGCGTTCGTCCACCAGGGTCGCATCGGCGAGGCGATCGAGTTTCCGATAGGTCGTCGATACGGGGACCTCAGTGCGCTCGGCGAGTGCGCCGGCATCCCGGGGTTCGTCCATCGCCCGGATGAGTTCGCGACAGTCCTCGTCGGCGAGGTTGTCGAGGACGCCATCGAGATCGAGCTCCACGTCGCCGACGCCCCGTCCCATAGCTGGAGCTTACCGAAGGGTGGGCATAATTGGTCGGTTTCGGTGCGGTCGTGACCTCGCGACGGGATGGCGGTGCAACGGTCAGATCCGGCCGTCGTGGCCGCACCTGGCCCGACCGATCCGGGCGGCCGACGTCCGCGCGTGTCCGTTCCCCCACCGTCTGGGAGCTACGGATCGAACGAGCACCGATCGCTGCACTCGCCGTTGCAACCACATTCGTTGTCATCCCCACCGAGGAGGCTGGGGCCACAGCAACCGAATTGTGCATACGCCGCGACTGAGGCGGCGATCCCCACCAACCCCAGGATGCCCCCCGGAACCGCGCCGAGCAACGGGACGGTGATCGCGGCGGTATCGAGCAAGGACACGCTGTATCCGGCGACGGCCCCTAAGGCACAGATGACCACGAAGTTCGGGACCTGATCGAGCGCGAAACGCGTCTCGTTCCAAGCCATCGATGGGATACACGCAAGGGTGTGAAAAAACGATTTTGTGAACGACGTTTCTCACATCCTGATGACATATTAGGGAGAGGGCCGTTCAGGCTGGCGTACGCGAGGTACGACAGATCTCCAAGTCGTCGGTGAGGTGGACGGCGAGCTGTTCGTCGTCCAAGACAAAGGGGATCGCTACTTCCATCGGGGACTCCGAGACGACCGCCGCACCCGCTTTCGCCCGAATCAGGAGCGGATCCCACGATGGGACGCGCGCTGGGTCCCGTCCATGATCGGCGAGGAAGGCACCCACCTGCGGCGTCGTCAGCGCCACGTGGGCGGGCTCGGTGATCAGCTGCTCCTCGCAACTCTCGCAGATCAAGAAGCAGTAGACCGCACTTTCGAAGGGCAGCTCCCACTCGGCGGGAACCGAGGCGGTGAGCTCCGGTGTCACGCGCCCGCCACAGCCGAAACACATCCCGCGTCGAAACAGGCTGAGATCGTGAAACTGCTTCTGGACGGCGGCATCGACGAGCGCCCGCCCGCTTCGATCCTCGGTAGCCTTCGCCGGAAACGGAATCCGATCCAGGGTCGTCCCGCAGCCATCGCACGTACAAAACAGGACCTGATGGCGGTGGTAGCGAGCCCGGACCGTCCCGTCGCATTCCGGGCACGGTCCGACGTCGGTCGGCTCGATGGTCGGCCGTTCCGTCAAGGTCCCCGCGACCATGGCCTGGTAGAGCTGGTGGCCGGGGTAATTGAGGAGATAGCCCTCTTCGGCTTTCTGCACATAGGCGCCGCGGAGCCTGTCGAGGTGGTAGTTGAACCGGCCACTATCGATGACATCCACGCGCTCCATGAGTTCGGAATACGAGAGCGGCGCCGGGCTCGGTCCGCCCTCGCCCCAGGCCTGGCCGAGTTCCGTCAGGATCTCCGCACGGAGCTCATTCGTGAGTATCGAAAGGGCTGCGTCGAGCGAGAGCGGTTCGGCTTGTTGGGGCGTTGCCGTGTCGTCCTCCTCAGCCATGGTGGACGTACGAATACCAGCTGATAAATCGGACCGATAGATCAGGTGACGACGTGGCCCGGGATGGACAATTGCCGTCCCAGACGAGCACCAATTGGCCGGTCGGTCTTCCGTATTCATCACCACACGAACTCCTTCCAAGGACGATCGCGTCCTCAGTCAGGTCTCCGGGATTCGACGCCTCGTAGGCAACCACGACATCCTCCCACCCGGGGAATGCGAACATAGAGCGACATGGAGTTTATCTGTTCGTTTTGCCCTGAACTGTCCAATTAATCGTTTAACAATAATACCCCTCAACGTGAACATCGACACAAAAGTAGTAGCGCAAAAACAAATGTGATGTGTAATGCTCAAAGAGCACCAAATCCGCGGCGATCAGTAAGTTTCCGAAGATCGCCCGAAGCGACGAACGGGGTTGAAGCGGGTAATATCCGGGCGATTGCTCCGACGCTTTTGTCGTCGTCACTACGCTAGGCCAGAAGTACCCACCCTCGCTGACCGCACCTCGCCCGGACCTCACCGGAATCACAAACACAAGGAGGCGCGACGTCAAGGCTGATGGGAACGCCAAACCTTATCCGAGATTGCGGAGTGGCGATCGTCGCACAACGGCGAAGCGTCCGTTTCGATCCGATTCGTTCAGGAGACCAGTGACTCCCCATGATCCTGGTCGCCGCCGATGTAGCGAGGGGCCGGCGTATTTTGCTGCGTCCGAGATCACAGAACAGGGCAACTAGCAGAGATCCCGATAAAAGCCCTTATCGTGAATCGTAGAGGTAAATTATTTATAAGTCAATGAGAGTCACGCTAGTATGACCACCGATAAGGACGAAGAACGCGTCGCGATCACGGCGTACGTGCCGGAGTACCAGCGCGAGCAATGGAAGGGACATGCGAACGAGCTCGAGATGAGTCTCAGCGAGTTCGTCCGGACGATGGTCCAAGCCGGACGGAAGGGCTTCGAGGAACCCCCTTCTGCGGGTCCGAACCCCGGGGGTAACAGCCTCGAAACGCTCCTCCAGGACACACTCGCCGATGAGGGAAAACAGTTCGAGGAGCTCGTCGTACAGGCGGAATCCCGACTAACGGATGCGGTCGCCCGCCTCCGCGACGACGGGGTGATCTCCCAGGATGTGGATGGCACCTTGCGCTGGGAGGACGCATGAGCACGTCGAAGGCCTCCACGGATTTGATCGAGGCATATCTCGAGGAGCAGGAGTACCATGGGCGAAGCCAACGGACCCTCAATGCCTACCAGCGGGTCCTCCAGGCGTATCGTCAATTCCTCCGGGAAGATGGCCAACGCACGCCGATTCCGGAGGCAACGAGACGGGATTGTATGGAGTGGGTACATACGTTGCGTGGGACACACAAACCGAGCACTGTGGCGACGTATGCCTCCTACGTCAACCGGTTTTATGGCTATATGGTCGACATCGGACGCCTCGAGGGTAATCCGATGTCGGTCGTCTTGGAACAGATGGACGAATCGATCGAAACAGATCCCGTCCGGCGGGACGTGAGTCTGGACGGTATGCGGCGATTTGTGGGCCAAATTCGCCATCCCCTGACCCACGCCGTCGTCATGACGTTCCTCAAAACGGGCATCAGAGTCGGCGAATTGTGCAACCTCGACCTACGGGACGTTTCCATGCAACAATGGCCCCCAACCATGGATCGGCCCTCGGTACGCGGCGCCCTTGATGGTCGTTATGACGCGTTGTATGTAAGTTCGACCCCGAGCAAAGGCAGTCGGACGAACCGGGAAATTCGCAATGCGTCGAACAAGCGCAAGCGGGATACGATTATTCCGATCGATCCTGAGTTACAGGCGGCGATGCTTCGGTGGCTCGCGATACGGCCGGACGCGAGATCGGCCGCCGAACCGTTATTTCTGAACACCAAACAGCAGTGGGGTGCGCGAGTCGAACCCGGTCAGATTCGGACCTTGGTCCGCACACATGCCCAAGCCCGGGGTTGGCATCGGGCTGGTGCCGAGCGCAGCGAGAACGTCACGCCCCATTACTTCCGACACTTCTTCACGACGGTTCTCCGGGACCGGATCGGTGACCGTGGGATCGTCAAATACTTGCGCGGCGATGTGGCCGACGACGTGATCGAAACCTACACGCACAACTGGGGGGATCGAGTGCGGACCCGGTATCTGGACCATATTTATTCGCTGTACTGAATCTGCTCGCACGCTTTCCCGATTCAAGGACGCGTCTCGTTTGATCCGTATGAATCCCATATCGCTATATAGATTCTCCCTGACTCCTTCACGATGACTTTAGATCGATTCATAGTCAAATTCCGGCGACAGCAAACGAATGCGGGCGACACTGGGTGCGACATTCGAGTAGCAGATTCAAACTGACGAACAAGGTCGTGCCTCCGGTCTTCGATTG
>CAZAYR010000103.1:0-9320 GCA_964489365.1 uncultured Salinarchaeum sp. | reverse complement strand
TGCCTCGACCGATTCACCCGCTTCGGCTCCGTCGAGGGCGAGCGTCACCGACCCGGACTGATCTCCACCGGCGTCCTCGGCCATCGAACGCCAGCGATCGGCCAGCAACGGCTCGTACGCCTCGACGGTCCCCGGGAGATCAAGGACGTTCAGCTTGCGATGTGGCTGTGTTCGCCAGTCGGTTGCCACCTCCCTGAACAGCGCGGTCAGCGGGTGATGGGGATGGGTAAAGACCGCGAGCTCCCCGGACTCGCCCGACTTGAGGACGGTCGCAAGCAGCGCCGTGACGCCCTCGCGGGAGCCCCCGAACTCGAGAACGGCCGTCGGATCGCTCCCGCGATGGGAGAGGTACGCCGGTCGGTCACCCTCGACGACCAGCGTCTCGAGGTTACGCTGGTCGAACAGTCGCTCGTATCGGCGCCGATCCCGAGAGACGCGATACCGTTCGCGCTCGTGGATCGACTCAATCACGTCGAGGTCCCCGGGGCCGCGGTACTGACGGACGCGATCGGTTCCGTCGGGCTCCCGCCCGAACGACCGGTCCGTGATCAGGTACCGCCGCTCCCGGCCGGCGTTCTCCCACCCGAACCGGCCGTAGCCGACCCGGTCGCCCTCGAGTTCGGCCAGAGGAACGTTCCGCTCGTCGAGGCGCTCGAGCCAGAACTCGATCAGCTGGGTCATGTAACCCTCGCCGCGATGGTCGGGATCGGTTGCGACCCCCGCAATGCCGCCACACTCGATCCGGGCGTCGCCGGCCCGGAGCTCCGCCGGGACGCAGGCGACGTGGCTCACGACCGCCCCGTCCCGTTTGACGATCGCGTGTCTCTCGGGTCTCGACTCGTCGAAGCAGTGGGGCATTCGGCTCTCCAAGCCGCCGCGTTCGAACCCGAAACAGCGCTCCGTGAGAGTCATTGCCTCGCGGAACTCCTCGGGCCGAACGAGCCGTGGCCCGTCGATAGCTGCGGTCACACGGGGGGTAGACGGCCCGAATACAACACGATTTCGATGGTGGACTCGAGTCCTTTCGAGTGATTGACCCGATACAATCGGAAAACGAAGTGGCAGTCGATCATCAACGAGGTTTATGTGTTACCACGAACCATCACCACTGTGGTTGTATGAATAGACGCACCTACCTGTCGTCGATCGGTATCGCCAGCGGCGTCCTCGTGAGTAGCCCCGGACCCGTCGGAGCACGTTCGTCCCCGGGGAAGTCGGGGAACGACCGTGCGGGACGACACCGGATTCGGACCGCCGACGACCTCGTGGAACTCTCGACCGACGAACTGCTCGATCTCGACAACGAAACCGTCCGGAGACCGTTCCATCCCGGGATCGGCGGCGGCCGCCATTACGACCCGGACCGGTTCGACGGTCCCGAGGAGTATCCACACCGCGGATCGGTCTCCCGATCCGACGCCGACTACGTGGTTGCAAACGGCGACGAACTTGAGACGGCGGCCGACGAGGCGTCCACGGGGGAGGTCGTCTGGATCGACGGCGACGCCGAGATCGATATGACCGGGCTCTCGATCACGCTCACCGGCGGCGTGACCCTCGCCTCCGATCGCGGACGCGGCAACTCTGAAGGAGGGGCCCTCTACCAGGACGAGAACGGGTTCAACGCGTTCGTCACCGCCGGAGGTGACGACATCCGAATCACCGGGGTCAGGTTCTCCGGGCCGGAACACGAGTACTGGAACTACGAGGACAAGGGGATCGACAGCATCTACGATGTCGGGATCACCTACGGCCTCCTGATCGACGACACCGACGACGTTGAGGTGGACAACTGCCGGTTCTCCGGATTCACCTACACCGGTATTCGAGTCGGAATGTGGGGCGACTACGAGTGTGAGGGGATCTACGTCCACCACACCGAGTTCGTCGACAACCCCTCGCCGGCACTCGGCTACGGGATTGAGGTCTACGGCGGGGACCCTCTCGTCGAATACAACTACTTTGACAACAACCGTCGATCCATCGCGGGCGTCGGCGGCGACCTACCGGTGAGCTACACGGTCCGAAACAACGTCTTCGGGCCACGAACGCGGCTGGCGCCGATCGACGCCCACGGCGGCGTCGTCGACGACATGGACGAACCGCAAGCGGGAGTTCGGCTGACCATCGACAACAACGTCGTCCTCTCCGAGGAGGGCGCGGTTTCGGGGAACCCACAGCCCGCCGTCGTCATTCGGGGTGTGCCACGGGAGCGCGCGTACATCCGCAACAACTGGTTTTTCACCGACAGAGCTCCGCCGTTCAGCGCGAACGAAGGCACTGGCGACGGTGGCGGGGCGATTCGCCAGTGGACCGACGAGTACACCGCGATCACGGCGTACAACAACATCGTCGGCAAGTTCGTCCTGACCGATCGGCTCGGAGCTCCGAACACGGCGTGGGAGTCGCAACGAGGGCGCGGTAAGCGATTGAACGACTAACCTGTTCGCCGGCATATCCGTCGGGACGATTGATCCCGATCGAGAACTGTCGTTCCGAATCGGTCGTCTACCGTTTGCTCACTGATTCCGCCGCAGGATTGCCAGGACGACGTATACCACCGTAGAAACGAGAAGGGCAGTCGCCCCGTAGATTCCGAGCATACCGGCGACGATGCCGTCTCCTTTGAGTACGCCCGCGACGAGCAACGCGATGCCGAGCAACACGACGACGAACAGCGGCGACTCGAGCCACTTCTCCACTCGCTGCGTGAGGTCCGACCCCCTCGATTCGTCCGCTAACTCGGTGGTCATGTCTTACGTAGTCGTTAGCCCAGAGAGGCATAAAGCTTCACGTGATCCGGACTCGCTCGGGTAGCGTCCGGGACGTCGAGTCACAGTCCCCGGTGTTCGCCTCGGCGATCGGAGGAGAAGACGATGAGCGAGGATTACTGGTTCGGGAGGTCCTCGCTGTCGTCGACGGTCTTCGAGTGACGGGCTCGAAGACGAGGGTTGAACACCTTATCGAGTCCCTGGGAGAGCAACACGAGGGCGAACGAAAGCAAGATGAGTGCCCCCATCGGTGGATACAACCAGTGGGCCGCACGCGCTGGGTTCGAGAGCGCACCACCCGTGGCGTAGGCGTCGTTCATCATCGACCCCCAGTTGGCCTCCGAGGGCGAGAGAAATCCGAGGAAGTACAGTGCGACTGACGCGAAGATCACCCCGCGGGCAGCCTGTGCGGAGTTGATCAGCACGTAGGGCATGAGCTGTGGGACGATGTCGCTCTGGAGGATCGATCGTGTCGAGACGCCCATCGAGCGGGCGGCCTCAACGTACGACTCCTCGCGGAGGGTCAGCACCTGAGACCGGATGGTCCGTGCCAACCCCGGCCAGCTGTCGATAGCGAGGATCACGCCGACCTCGAACGGGCCGCTCGGTTGCCAGATCGCCGCGAGCACGATGACCAGCGGGAGCCCCGGAATCACCATGAGGATGTCCGAGACCAGCATCAGGGCGTAATCGACGATGCCACCTTTGTAGCCCGCGAGCGTTCCGACGACGACCGCGACGCCCGCTGCAAATATCGCCCCGGCTAGCCCCATCTTGAGCATGGCCGGCGTCGCGTGAACGAGCTGTTTGTGGATCGGCCGTCCCATGTTATCGGTTCCGAGCGGGTACTCCCATGACTGGAACCAGGTCATGTACGTTTCGGCCTCGTTCATGGAGGACTCGGGGACGATGTGAACCCCCACCGTTCCGGTGAAGATGAATAGTCCGAGGACGACGATTCCGAACCTCGTCCGCCAGTCTGTCCAGGCGATTCGGGCCTGGGTCAGGAAGTACCGGTCGATCGTCCGACCGAATCGTTCGCGCTTCGTCGTGACGGATGACGACTCGGACATCCCAGTCAGGAAGTCGGGGGTTTCGCCGCCGTCCGTTCGCGTCTCGGTTTGGGTTTCGTTGTCCATAGTGGTTCGCTAGTAGGATTCCCGGTCGCTCGTTCCGGCTCGTGGATCGATCAGTCCGTAGGTCAGGTCCGCGATCATGATCCCGATGACGGTGATCGTCGAGAAGAAGATGAGCAACCCCATTAGGAGGGGATAATCGCGTTGGGAGAGTGCCTCGAACGTGTACCAGCCGACGCCCGGATACGTGAAGATCTGTTCCATGATGATCGAACTGCTGAAGATTGCCGCGATCCCGATCATGAAGCTCGTATACAGGGGCAAGATCGCGTTCCGGCCGACGTAGCGGATCGCGATCCGGTTGTCGCTCAGCCCCCGAAGCCTCGCGACCCGGAGGTAGTTCTGGCCCATGACGCGAATACAGTTCCCGCGCATCGAGAGGGCGGTGCCCCCGAAGCCGACGATTATCGTCGAGGCGATCGGCAACGCGGAGTGATGGAGTACGCTCAACATGAACGGGAGGTTGAATCCCTCGACCGTGGAGGGATCGTACCGCCCTCTGGTCGGGAACCAGCCGAACTGGAACCCGAGAAAGGAGAGCATCAGGATGGCGCCGACGTAGTACGGAACCGAGTTGAGAAACGTCGCGCCGAGCGAGGCGACGGCGTCGAAGCGCGACCCCTCCTTGTATGCCATGACGGCCCCGAGCAAGATGTTCAGGGTGAACCCGATGAGAAGGCCGTAAATGCTGACGAAAATCGACCAGGGCATGGCTCGAAAGAGGATGTCGAACACCGGCTCGCCCCGCCAGATCGACTCCCCGAAGTCCTGATAGACCACGATGTTGATCATGTACTCGGCATAGGCCTGGTAAACCGGCTGTTCGGGGTCGACGTTCGTCCGCAATTCGATCATCCGATTCACCTGTTCGACGTTTACGTCCTGGCCCTGCTGGACTGCTTCCTGTATCATCTGCTGGCGCATGATGTCCAGTGGCCCCCCAGGCATGAGTCGATACAGAATAAATGTTATAGTAATTACAGAAAATAACGTGACGATCGCTTGCCCTATTCGCCTCACATAGTAGTTCATAGAATCTCATTTCAGCACTCGTTATTAAAGTTTACGTCACCTACTCTCACACCCATCGTCTTTTCGGCCGATCGCCCGGACGTTCCGCACATTAGCTTTCCGAACGTTTATTGGTGTCTACGGTGGGTCACTACACGATGGGTCAATCGTTCGGGCGGGAGTTGGGCGAGCAGATCTGTACACACAAAACCCAGATGATATTCGGCATCTCGCTGGCACTCGTCCTAATCGTACTCTCGGTTATCTCGCTCAGCGTCGTCGATCCAGACGGCCCGACGTTCGTTATCGTCGTGGTGAATATCGTTTCGCTCCTCGTCGTCCTCGCCTGCTTCTCGGTCGCCGTCGTCGTCTGTACGAGACGGAACTATTAAACTAGGTCTGAAGGGCCGCTCACTCTGGAAGCGGCTCGCTGTCCCAGTACTCGTGGTCGCTCTCCGAGCGAAAGCAGGCGACCTCGGATCGACCGCTCCCGTCAGCAGGCAACAGCTGTGGGACTTCCTCGGTACACGCCTCCCGGGCCTTGGGACACCGGGTGTGGAACCGACAACCACTAGGCGGGTTCTTTGGATCCGGAATGTCGATCTTACGCATCGGCGGCTCTGTCGTCGCCTCTCGTGCCGCATCGGGGTCCATGACCGGGGTCGCCCATCGGAGGATCTTGGTGTACGGATGTCTCGGGTTCCGGATGATCTCCTCGGCCGCACCGATCTCGACGAGTTTCCCGAGATACATGATCCCGATGCGACCACCGACTTTCTCGGCGAAGTAGTAGGCGTTCGCGAGGTCGTGAGAGATGAACAGATACGACGTGTTGAACTCGCGTTGGAGGTCATGCATGAGGTCCATCATCTCGATGCGTAAGGAGACATCGAGCGCGCTTACGGCCTCGTCGGCGAGGATCACGTCGGGATTCATCAGAAGAGCACGGCCCAGGGCGACGCGCTGTTGCTCGCCGCCGGAAAGCTGGTGCGGATACCGCGAGGCGTACGATGACGCCGGTTTCATCCCGACATACTCGAGGAGCCGGTGAATCCGGTCCTCCCGCTCGTCGACGCCCATATCCGGATACCACCGCTTCAGGGGCACCGAGAGGCTGTTGAGAATCGTTCGATTAGGATTGAGCGAACTCCCCGGATCCTGGTGGATGATCTGGAGCGAGCGTCGAATGTCGGTAAACGGGACCGTCACGTCGCCGTTGCCGTCTTTTGCGTCCCAGATGTCCTGTCCGCGGTACTTCACCGAACCGCCCGTCGGTCGCTGAAGACCTACGGCGGTCTTTCCGAGCGTGGTCTTTCCACAGCCGCTTTCCCCGACCAGTACGATCACCTCGTTCTCGTGGACGTCGAGCGAGACGCCGTCAACTGCTCTGACGACCTCTTTTTCGCGCCGGAGAGTCTGCATCAGTGACTTGCTCGTAAACTGTACCTCGACGTCCTCGAGCGTGACGACTGGATCCTTATCGACGCTCATCGAACGACACCTCCTGTTCGCGATCGCTCAGCGTGTACGTGATCTCCTCTTGGGCCTCCTCCCAGTAGAAACAGGCGGCTTCGTGGCCGTCCGAGACGCGTTTGAACCCCGGATCCGTCGATCGACACTGTTCGTCCGCGAGCGGACAACGGATGTGATACGAACAGCCGGAGGGAACGTCGACGGGATCCGGGCTATCACCCTCGATCGGTTCCATCTCCTCGAGAGCCGACGAGAGGTTCGGTACGGCCTTCAACAGGGCCCGGGTGTAGGGGTGGGCGGCGTCTTTCAGGATGTCGTAACACGGACCGACCTCGATGAACTCGAAGGCGTACATCACCGCCAGGCGGTCGGCCAGATCCGCGACCAGCGGGAGGTCGTGGGTGATGAAGATCATCGTGATCCCGTACTCCTCGTGGAGGTTCGCCAACAGGCTCGTGATCGACCGCTGCATCAGGAGGTCCAGCGCCGCGGTCGGCTCGTCCATCACGAGGACGTTCGGCTTGAGCAACAGGCTGAGTGCGATCAGCGCGCGCTGTTGCATCCCGCCGCTGAGTTCGTGGGGATAGGAGTCGAGGACGCGCTCGGGATCGAGATAGAGATCTGCGAGCAGCTGGCGACCGTGGTCCATTCCTTCGGCAACGTTGTAGTCGTGAGCGCGAAGGGTCTCCTCGAAGTGGCCGCCGATCGACATCGTCGGATTGAACGAGTCCATCGCGCCCTGAAACACCATCGAGATCTCCTCCCAGCGAAACTCCTTGAGTTCGTCGTCATCGAGATCAAGCACGCTGAACGAGTCGCCATCGGGCGGGTGGTAGATGACGTCGCCGGTCAGGACGCCCGGATCGACGACGGCGTCCATGAGCGCGGAAGCGAACATCGACTTGCCGCTCCCGCTCTCGCCGACGATTCCGAGGATCTCCTCGCGGTAGATATCCATCGTGACGTCGTCCATCACCTTCGACTGGCCCCGATCCATGTCAAACGTGACTGATGCGTTTCGGACCTCGATCAGCGTCTCGGTGCCTCCAGAGTCGAGCGATAGCGATATGTCGTTACGAGCAGTCACGGATAGTCACCTGAACGGGAGGAATCGACTTTACAGTACCGTTCTCATCGCCGCGTAGCGAGGGTTCGCCTGCCTCCCGTACCATGACCAAAGGACTGTGCCATCCTCATATAAGCCTTTGTGTAACCCCCCATCGAAACCCTGATTAGCCGGTCGATGGCGACGTGGCTATTAGAGGATTTCCGGAGGACGCAGTGCGTGTCGCTGTCGAAGAACGAGAGGGAAACGAAGAGAGGGGGAAACGCCGGCGTCGGACGTTCTGAAGGGGTGCCCTCGTTAGGGGTAGCCAACGGTCCCGTTCTTGATCAACGGGTACAGCGCGTTGTTGGTCTCGAGGCGCCACTCCTCGTCGACGGACCAGTCGAAGTCACGCGTGTTCGCCCACCGACCCGACTGGCGGTAGAGGAGGTCGATCTCCGGCATGTGGAAGTTCCACATCCAGCACAGCTTCTTGATCTGCTCGTTGGTCCACTCGACGTCGTCGGTAACCATGATCTCCCGAACCGTCTCGGCCAGGTTAATCTCCTCGGTCTCTCCCGAGAGGTCCCGCTGGCCGATCTCCGTGGGGATTTCCCAGATGAGGGGTTTGCCGTTGTACGGCGAGTGGGTTCGCCCCTCCTCGAGCCAACTATCGATCGCGTCGTCCGCGGGACCCTCACCGCCGAGGGCCGTCTGCGAGACGAGACGGAGCCCGAAGGGGTGGTTGTACCGGAAGAAGCCCACCGGGTGCTGGTAGTCGGCGGCGTAGTGACTGTAGAGCGTGAGCCCCCAGTCCATGGTCTGGTTCCTGCGCTCGGTTACCTGAGTCTCCTGTTGGCCCTCGAAGACGATCGGGAAGCCGTACTCTTGAAGCTGTCCGTGGGCTGTCTGGCCGGGGACGTTGAAGAAGTAATCGGTGCCGATCGGCATCGAGATCGGCTCCAGTTCTTCCCCGTCCGGGTTGTAGACGGTGCCGTCCTCGCGGCTGTAACCACCTGCCTCGAGGAACTCGTCGGCGAGTTCAGGATCCGAGGACTGTGGCGCGTAGTCGATGAAGTTCTCGAGATCGTCGCCGATGTACGTCTCGTTCCACTGCTGTTCGATCCCGGTGTGGACGTCGATCGGGAGGCCGGTTTCGAAGTTAGTGACGACCTCCTGGGTGTTGATGACCGCGGCCATGGCCCGCCGCACGGCGAGGTCCTGTAACGCCTCGGTGTGGTTCCAGTTCATGATCATCGAGTACATGAACTTCGAGGCGTACTTCGCCAGATCCTGGTAGTGGTCGGGTAGCACCTCCCTGTACTTCTGTTCCATCGCGACGGAGGCGAAGTCGACTTCCTGATTCGAGATCAGCTCGTCCTGGGCGGCACCCTCGGCGACGAGTTCTTCGTACTGCTCGATCTGGACATCCTCGGACCAGCGGTGGCCGTCGACGGGCTCGAACGTGACGCCCTGGGTCGACCAGTCGACGAGCTGGAACGACCCCGTTCCGAGCCCCTCGTTCATGTACTGGTCGATGCCGATCTGCATCTCGAGGATCTCCGTCGAGGCCGCGTCGCGTTCCTCGTCCGAGGTCGCATCCTGGAGCGCCTCCATGTGAGGCCGCCAGATATCGGCGTTGAGCGGGCCGATGTTCCCGTCGGTTCCGCCGAGGTCGGTCGTCTCGATGAGCGCCGGGTTCTTGGGCTGTTTGTACGTGTACTCGATCGTGAGATCGTCGGCCATTTCGATGCTCTCGTACTGACTTCCGTCAGGAGACATCAGCCGGTTCATCTCGTCCCAGGTGTACAGATCCTCGGCCGTGTACTGATCGCCGTTCCAGAAGACGAGGTCGTCACGGAGCGTCTTCGTCAGGACCAGGTT
>CAZAYR010000102.1:0-9331 GCA_964489365.1 uncultured Salinarchaeum sp. | reverse complement strand
ATGAGTCTCACGTGCTCGGTGCTCGGCCATCGATACGGCGAACGCGAGCACATCGAGGAACGGGATCGGCAGGGGAGCGAGGAGATCATCACCGTCCGCGAGGTCAAAACCTGCGAACGATGCGGGGAGGAACTCGTCGTCACGGAGAGCAAGGAGGTTCTCGCGGTCGACGGCAGCGAGGATGCCGGCGCGGACACGGAACCCGAACCCGCAGCCCCGATTCAAGCGGCGGAACCGGAACCCGGCACCGCCGAGACGCCGGAGGAACCCGACGCGCCCGTCGAGTCGGCCGAGGAGGACGACGGCATCATCCTCGAGAACGAACCCGAGGATCGCGAGCCTGGGCAA
The DNA here is from genome assembly GCA_964489365.1 of uncultured Salinarchaeum sp. Lineage (GTDB taxonomy): Archaea > Halobacteriota > Halobacteria > Halobacteriales > SKNY01 > SKNY01. Next base: position 8,983 of record CAZAYR010000102.1, on the reverse strand, counting down.
TGGCCGCCCGTCGAGGCCGAGGATACTGCCGATGAGGCCGCCGAAGAAGCGACGTCCGATGGGGAAGCCCAGTGGCCGGGGCCCGAACCGCAGGAACAGGCGGAAGAACCCCCCGCGACCGAAGCCACGTCGGACCCCGAACCGTGGCCTGAATCCGACGAGGAGGACGAGGAGTTCGACGCGACGGCCGGCGACGACGCGGAACTCGCCGGCCAGGTCATCGAAGCGACGGGCGGCACGACCGAGGAAGGCGTCGAGCGGACCGACGCCGGGTTCTACCGGGCGAGCCCCATCGATTCCCCTACCGACCCGGCCCGGGACGAGGTCCACACGGAGTTCTTCTGCCCGAACTGTGACTGGAGCGCGCAGAGCTTGACCACCTCGGTGCGACGCGGCGATATTTGTCCCGACTGTCGCAAGGGGTACGTCTCGGAGCGGGAGGCCTAGATAGACAGCCGAAATGTGTAAGGGCGCGCTCGCGGAATGAAAGTGGCATGCGCGAGTACAAGATGCGCCGCGGGGAGCAGTTGGGCGAGCGGGTCCCCGAGATGCGGGAAACGATCGAGGATTACTTCGGACCTGTCACCGATACGGAGGGGTACAAGGGAAGCGACCTCTTCGTCGTCGAGGAGCCCAAGAACCCGGTCTTCGAGCGGATCGTCGCCGGTGCCGTCGAGTACTCGAGCAAGAAGGATACCCTCGCCGTCGATTTCACGGAACGGCCCGCCAAGGAGCTCGTCGAGGCCGGCGAGCTCGAGGCCGCCGAGGAGGCCGTCTCGGCGAAAAACGACTTCCTGCTCGAGGCGACCGGCCGCGACGCGAAATCGCGGCGGGAGTCGCTCAAGCGGGAAGTCGAGGACGACGCGGACGTGCCCGAGGCCTGAACTAGAACGCGTCCGCGACGGCCCCCGCCACCTCGCGGGCTTTGGTGCCCAGCGCCTCGGGGACCGTGCCCTCCGCGACCGCGTCGGCTAACTCCTCCTCGTCGACGATGGTCACGTCTCCATCGGGTCGTCGGATCACGTCGACGTACAGGTCCACGTAATGGATCCGGCCGGGGTGGATCTCGACCGGCGTGCCGACGTTCACGTACGTGCCCTTGTAGGCGTCCGACGACGACCGATAGACGGTGGGATACCACCACCGGCCCTCCACGAACGTCGTCTCGGCGAGATCCCCCGCTTCCCGGGGTGTCTCGAGGGCGTCGTACCGTCCCTCGCCCGCAATGTGGCGCTCGACAGTCACGGTCCCCTCGTCGACGTCGCTGACGCGGCCGTTCCCGAGTTCGATCGTCTCCCCGGTGGGCTTGCCGTGCGCGATCCGCACGCGATCCCCGACGCTCGGCCCGAATACCCCGAAGACGACCGCCGGGTCGAAACTGACCTCATCGATCCCGTAGGTTTCCAGGAGATCCACCGCGCGGGCCGCCCCCTCGCCGATGACCTTGAACCGGTGGTGGCCGTCGACCGTCCGCGTTCGGACCGCCCGATCCCGGTCGCAGGCGAACCGGCCCTCCCGGCCGAAGCGAACCCAGTGCGTATCACGTGGCACACTGACCGGCTCGCCCGATGGCGTCTCGCCGGCCGCCCCGATCGCCGACTCGATGGCCTCGGCCTCCGCGATGGCCGCCTCGATATCGTCTCCGAGCCGCGCCGGGGCGATCGCTTCCGCCCGGTCGTCGAACCCGAATCCCCAGCCCGCCGGGGGCTCGACGTCGAGGTGTTCGACCGTGCGGGCCAGTTCCGTCGAGGGCGACTCGACGATCGACGCATCGGCCCCGCGCTCGAGCCAGACCCACGTGCCGCGCGCCCGGATGGCACCAGCGAGGACCGGGCGACGGCCTCGCGACCACGGCGGTTCCGGATCGATGATCTGGGCGAGGAGCCGGTCGCCCGTCGAGACGTACGCATCGACCTTCCCGTAAGGGAGGTATGCCGTGCCGGCGCCAGTGCGGGCGATCGCCCCGCCCTCGGTCTCTTCCTCGATCTCGACGGCGAAGACGGCGTCCCGCGGGTGGCCGGCGGCCCACCGCAGCGTGTCCGTCGAGCAGGCCGCCAGTTCCGCGGCGACCTCGCCCACGCCGGGGGACACCCCGGTGACTTCCACCCCGAGACGATGGGACGTGTCCCGGATGACGACGTCGGGGGGACCCTCGGCGAAGGGCTCCTCGAGGCGTTCCCGGAGCACGTCCGAGGGGTCCGTGATCGCGAAGCCCTCCCGGCGACACCGGACCGAAAGCGCGGTCGCGTAGATCCCGCGGACGCGCACCCGGGGCGGCTCGTCCACGTTACCGGTCCTCCGGACGATCCGCCAGCATCGACGCCACGTACTTGGCGATGACGTCGATCTCCACGTTAACCGCGGCGCCGACCTCCCGCTCGGAGAGGGTCGTTTCCTCCCACGTGGTCGGGATCACGGCGACCTCGAACCGATCCGAGGTTCGATCGGCGACGGTTAAGCTGATACCGTCGAGGGCGATCGAGCCCTTCTCGACGACGTGGTCCCCGAACCCGGCCGGGACGCGGAAGGTCAGCACGCGATCCTCGCCGATCCGTTCCCGTCCGAGCAGGACCGTCGTCGCGTCGACGTGGCCTTGGACGAGGTGCCCGTCAAAGCGCCCATCGGCCGGCATCGCTCGCTCGAGGTTGACCGCATCCCCGGGGGTCCGGTTCTCGAGCGTCGTGCGGTCGACCGTCTCGGAGGCGAGAAAGACGGTAAATCCGTCGGTATCGCGGGTCTCGACGGTGAGACATGCGCCGTCGACGGCCACGCTCTCCCCCCGGGAGAGCGTCGGGGCGATATCGGGGGCCTGCAGCCGGAGCCGGAGGCCGTCGGGGGTGTCCTGGACGTCCCCAACCCGCCCTGTCGTCTCCACGATGCCGGTGAACATGGCGACCGCTTGCGCGAGAGGTGCCGAAAACGTTCCGTCCCCGATCGGCGGCCTTTATACCCCTCGGCGGGCAGGATTCGCGGGATGAAGGTGCCGGGGCTCGTCGGGACGATTTCGGCGGTCGCCGGGCTCGTCCTCGCGATCCCGATGGCACTCGTCGGGGTCGAATTTATTGCCGGCGGACGGGTCGTGTTCGGACTCGCCTTCCTGGGGCTCGCGGGCGCGTTGCTCTTCCTGCCCGAATACGTCCGCAAACGGCTGCCCAGGCCGTGGCACGTGCTCACCCGGCGCGGCTCGGACTAGCGCGCCTCGACGGCTTCGGGATTCGCGAGGAGGCGGTCGGGGTCCTTGCCCGTCGGCTCGTTGCACAGCAGGACGTCGATCGGCAGCGTCGGCGCCCCCGAGACGAGATCCTCCATGAGCACCAGCCGCTCGCGGGCCCGGCTCATGCCGACGTAGAAGACGCGTCGCTCGTTGTCGGTGAGGACGGGGACGGGGTTAGTGCCGGGCGTGAACTCGGCGTCGCCCGGCACGCGATCCGGATCGGCGGTGGCGGACATTTGCTCGACGACTTTCTCGGTCAAGTCCGTCGCCACGAGCACGTGATCGGCCTCACGGCCCTTCGCGCTGTGGATCGTCCCGACCCGGATGCGGTCCGGATCCACGTGGGCGAACTGGCCGGTCGCGAAGTACGCCTGCATGCTCTTGCGCTGGAAGGAGGTGATCTTGCGCGTCATCTCGCCCGCCGAGAGGGTATCGGGCAGGAAGGGCGCGTGTTCGTTGACCAGCTCGGGGTCGATCATGACGTCCTCGGGCTCGTCCTCGCCGACGGCTTCGTCGATCGCGTCGAAGAGGTCGTCGCGCTCGTTCATGCCGAAGGCCGCGTCGTCGAGCATGTCCGTGACCCGGCGGGCCTGTGCGGCGTCGACGGGCTCGCCGGCGTCGAGCGCCTCGATGGCGCGCACGTAGGAGGTAAACCGGTCGGTCCACATCCGCTGGTCGGTCATGATCGAGAACGGGATGCCTTCGGGCAGGAACTCGTCGATAAACTGAAACATCTGGTAGCGCGCCCGGAAGAGGATCATGGCGGTCTCGTCGGGGTCGCCATTGACGATCCCGCGCACCTGCCGGACGACGTCGAGCATCGATGGCTGCTGCATGGCCTCGACTTCGCCGCCCTCCTTCCGCGGTTTCAGGTCCTTTTCCTGCCGTTTCTCGATGTGCCGGATCTCCTGGTTCACGACGTCGAGAATGCGGGAAGGTAACCGGTAGGAGTTCGGGAGCACGATGTCCTCGTCGACGTCCGCATCCAGGAGGAGGTTCGGGTCGGCCCCTTGCCAGGCATAGACCACCTGGTCGTCGTCCCCGGCGATGAGGACCTGTTTCATGTGGGGCTGCCACTCCTCGAAGACGTTGTATTGGAGCGTGGTGATGTCCTGGAATTCGTCGATCACCAGATAGTCGACGGAAGGGACGAGCGAGCGCTGGGCGGTTCGCTCGAGCATGTCCGCAAAGCCCACGAGACCGTGCTCGCCCTTGTACCCGCGCCAGGCGCGAATCGCCTCGGGCACGTCGAGCCGGTCGTCGTCCGAGGACCACGTCGGCGTGTACTTGTTCCCCGACAGGGCGTTGGGATCGATGTCCGGCGGAAGCCGGACGGTTTCGACGTCCCATTGGAAGGGGACGTCGTACCAGTCGGCGACCTCCCGGTCGGTCCGCTGGAGCCACTGGCTGGTCGCGATGATCTTGTTGCCGAGGGTCGTCGAGCGCGCCGTCCGTCGGCCGGCGCTCTTGTATTCGTCCTCGTAGTCCAGCCCGAATTCTTCGCAGAATTCTTCCTTGTCGGACTCGCCCACCACGTCGCTGCGGGAGAGATCAAGCAACTCGTAGGCCTTCGCGTGCATGGTGCAGACGTTGCCCTGGAGGGATTTGGGATGGACGTCCATCCGTTCGGCGAGCCGTTCGCGGACCTCGGCCGCAGCCGCGCGGGTGTAGGAGACAACCAAGATATCGCGGATCTCGACGTCATCCTGCTCGAGGATCTCATCGACCCGGTCGAGCAGGGCCGTCGTTTTCCCGCTCCCCGGACCCCCAAAGAGACGAGTGACCTGCGGATGTGTAGGAGACATTGCACATATACACGTCCCCACACTCCATAAAGCTCCTGAATTCGGACGATCACCGGCGACAACAAGTATCCGCGGGCGATCCGTTATGTGTCAGCTCGCCGGGGTCCACCCGCAGACGTCACACTCGGTCGCGGAGAGCCCGTGGAGGGCCTGGCAGTCCGGACACTGTTTTTTCCGCGCGTTCCGTTCCCACCGCTCGATCGGCTCGTGCCCGCGCTGGCGGAGAAATCGGTCGACAGCTCCTTCCTCATCGGCGGGGGAGGCAGAGGCCATACGTGGTATGCTATGACACACCACCACATAAACCTGGGGGTACATACCAGTTCGTCGCATACATCGGTCGATGACGGGGTCGATCCCGCTCGAACACGTCAGCGTCGAGCCCGATCGCGCGAGGGACCGGGCAGCGGGAATGATCATCCTCCATGGCCGGGGCGCGGACGAACGCGATCTGCTTCCGCTCGCCGACCAGCTTCCAGGGGACCGGCACGTGCTTTCTTTCCGGGCACCGGCGGCGCTGGGCCGCGGCTATACCTGGTATGACCTCGATCTCTCCGAGGGCGGCCTCCACGCGAGCCAGCCCGACGAGGAGGACTTTTCGGAGAGCCTGGAAGCCCTGCGTGCCTCCGTCGAGGCGGGGGTGAGCCGCTACGGGTTAGATTCCGACCGGATCGGCCTGCTCGGATTTAGCCAGGGGGCGATTCTCGCATTGAGCCTCCTGCTCGAACATCCCGGGATCCCCGAATGGGTCGTCGGGCTCCACGGCTATCTCCCGGCGCGATACGACGAGGGCGATATCGCGTCGGCCAGTGGGGTCCCGGTCTTCTTGGGGGCCGGCTCGGAGGACGAGGTCATCCCGGAACGACGGGTCCGGGACGCCGCGGAGCGACTCTCCGCGGGCGGGGTCGAAGTCACGTTCCGCACCTACCCGGCCGGCCACGGCGTCGCCCAGGAGGAACTGGCGGACGTGTCGGCGTGGCTCCAGGCCCGGGACGGAGATACCTGATCAGAGACCGTAGAGGCGTTCGTACTTCTCGACCACGTACGCATTGAAGGCGTCCGCGCTGAACGGGGAACCGGTCGCACGCTCGACGAGGTCCGGCGTGGTGTATCGGCGCCCGTGCCGGTGGACCTCCCGGCGCATCCAGTCGCTGAGGGGGCCGAACTCCCCCGCGGCGACCTTCGCATCGACGTCGCCCACGTCACTTTCGAGGGCCTCGGCGAGTTGCGCGGCCATGACCGAGCCTAGCGAGTACGTCGGGAAGTACCCGATCGCCCCGTTCGACCAATGGATGTCCTGGAGACAGCCCTCGGCGTCGGTGTCGGGGCGGAATCCGAGGTAGGATTTGTACTTGTCGTTCCAGGCGGCCGGGACGTCCTCGATGTCCAGCTCCCCTTCGATCAACGCGCGTTCGATCTCGTAGCGCACGACGATATGGAGGTGATAGGTCAGTTCGTCGGCCTCCACCCGGATCGGATTCTCGGGATAGACCTGGTTCGCCGATTGGTAGGCCTCGTCCACGGTGAGCCCCGAGAGCTCCGGGAACTGGTCGGTGACCCGGGGGAGGAAGAACTCCCAGAACGCGCGGGACCGACCAACGTGATTCTCCCAGAAGCGCGACTGGGATTCGTGGACGCTGAGGTTGCGGGACTCGCCCAGCGGGGTCCCCCACGCGTCCTGCGGGAGCCCGAGGGTGTAGTGGGCGTGGCCGAACTCGTGGATCGTCGAGGCCAGCGCGCTCAGGACGTCTTCCTCGTCGAAGCGCGTGGTGACCCGGGCGTCGAATGGCGTGCCCATCGAGAACGGGTGCGGGGCCGTATCGAGCCGGCCCCGGTCCCAGTCATAGCCCAGCAGATCGATGGCCTCCCGGACGAGCGATTCCTGCTCGTCGACGGGGAACTCCCCCTCGAAGGCGTCGGTCACGATGGGATCGGCGTCCCCGACGGCGTCGATGAGCGGAACGAGCGTCTCGCGGATCGACGTCAGTATCTCGTCGGCCTTCTCGATGGAGAGATACGGCTCGTAGTCCGCAAAGAGGACGGCATAGGGGTCCTCGTCGGGGTCGATCTCGGCGGCGTACTCCCGTCGGAGCTCGACGAGCCGCTCGAGATGCCCCTCGAACTGCGAGAAATCGTCGGCCTGGCGGGCCTCGCGCCACACCGGGTGGGCTTCCGAGGCCGTTTGCGAGATCTCCTCGACGAGGTCCCGGGGCACGCTTGCAGCGCGGTCGTGCTCCCGTCTGATTTCCCGGACGACCGCGCCCCGCTCGCCGTCGAGCTCGGCGTCCTCGAGGGTGTCCAGCAAGGTCGCGATCCGCTCTTCGGTCAGGAGGTCGTGTTGGAGCCGTGACAGCGTCGAGAGCTGTTTCGAACGGGCGGGCGTGCCACCCTCGGGCATCATGACCTGCTGGTCCCAGCTGAGCACGCTTTCGGCCGAGGAGACGCCCACGATCGGCTCGTACCGATCGACCAGTTCCGCGTACGCATCCTCGGCTTGCCCCTGGGTTGTCATACGATGGCGTGGGGCCGGTGGACCTATCAACGCTGCGAAGCGGGTCGGACACGCTTTTTGTCGGCGCCGCGCAACGTGGGGTTATGAAGTTGGTACCGGACACGAGCGTCGTCGTCGATGGCCGCGTGTCCGAACGCGTCGAGCGGGGGGAGTGGGTGGATGCGACCGTCCTGATCCCCGAGGCGGTCGTCAGCGAGCTCGAACACCAGGCCAACGAGGGACTCGAGCGGGGATGGGACGGGATCGAGGAACTGCGGACGCTGGCGGATCTGGCGGACGAAGGCACACTCAGTATCGAGTACATCGGTCGACTGCCCACCCCGGGCGAGCAGGAAGCCGCGACGGAGGGTGAGATCGACGCCCTGATCCGGGAACTGGCGGCCCAGGAGGCGGCCACGTTCGTCACGAGCGACATCGTCCAGGCCGAGGTCGGGGAGGCCAAGGGGCTCGCGGTCGAGTACATCGCCCCCAAGGTGCGGACCGTCGAGCGGCTCGACATCGAGGAGTACTTCGACGATCAGACCATGAGCGTTCACCTCAAACAGGGCGTCGTCCCGATGGCCAAACGGGGCAGCGTCGGGGCCATGCAGTTCGAGGCGATCGGCGAGGAGCCTTTGGGGGACGAGGAGATCGCGGAGATGGCCCGGGAGATCTCCCAGAGCGCGAAACAGTCGAGCGACGGGTTCATCGAACTGACCGAACCCGGGATGACCATCGTCCAGTTCCAGGATTACCGGATCGCGATCGCCGAACCGCCCTTCGCCGACGGGATCGAGATCACCGCAGTCCGGCCGCTGGTGAAAACTGAACTCGACGATTACGCACTCGCGGACGAACTTCGCGACCGGCTGGTCGAACGCCACCGCGGCGTGATGATCGCCGGCTCGCCCGGCGCGGGCAAATCGACGTTCGCCCAGGCGATCGCCGAGTTCCTCGCCGCGGAGGGCCACGTCGTCAAGACCATGGAGAAACCACGGGACCTCCAGGTCGATGCCGATGTGACCCAGTATACGGCCCTCGGGGGTTCGATGCAGAAAACCGCCGACTCGTTGCTGATGGTCCGACCGGACTACACCATCTACGACGAGGTCCGGAAAACCGACGATTTCGAGGTGTTCGCGGATATGCGCCTGGCCGGCGTCGGGATGGTCGGCGTCGTCCACGCGACCCGCGCGATCGATGCGCTCCAGCGGCTCATCGGCCGCGTCGAGCTGGGCCTGATTCCCCAAGTGGTCGACACGGTGGTCTATATCGAATCCGGGGAAGTCCACACCGTCTATGACGTCACGACGGAGGTGAAGGTCCCACATGGACTGACCGAGGAGGATCTCGCCCGGCCGGTGATCGTCATCCAGGACTTCGAAACCGGCGCCCCGGCCTACGAGATCTACACGTTCAACCGGCAGGTCGTGACCGTCCCCCTCGACGGCGAGGAACGCGTGTCGGGGGTCT
>CAZAYR010000101.1:7417-9359 GCA_964489365.1 uncultured Salinarchaeum sp. | reverse complement strand
TCACCCAGTCCCAGTCCATCCCCTCGGTCCACTCCTCGAACCGGCTCCACATGTGATCGGGGATCCACTCGACCTCCTTCCCGTACTCCAGGACCTCCTCCTGGTCGACCCGGACGAACCACTGTTCCTTCGAGAGGATCTCGATCGGCGTGTCACACCGCCAGCAGATGCCGACGGACTGGTCGACGGGCTCGGTGGCGTTGAGGTAGCCCTCCGATGCCAGATCAGCCGCGATCGCGTCCTCGGCGTCGTCGATCGTCAGGCCGGCGTAGTCCCCCGCAGCGTCCGTCAGCGTGCCGTCCTCCGCGAACACTGCCCGGAGATCGAGGTCGTACTCGGCCCACCATTCGACGTCCTGTTTGTCCCCGAACGTACAGATCATCACGGCGCCAGTGCCGAACTCGCTGTCGACGGCTTCGTCCCCGATGAGTTCGACCTCCTGGCCGAACAGCGGGACCTCGAAGGTCTCGCCGATCCGGTCGGTGAAGCGCTCGTCCTCGGGGTCGACGGCCATCGCGACACAGGCCGCCAGGAGTTCCGGCCGGGTCGTCGCGATCTCGATGTCTTCGTTGTCGACCCCGGGGAAGGTAATGTACCGGAGTTCCCCCTGTTTGTCGGTCGTCTCGACCTCGGCGTCGGCGATGGCGGTCTCGCACCGGGGACACCAGTTGACGGGATGCTCGTCGCGGTAGATCCAGCCGTCCTCGTGCATGTCCACGAACGACCGCTGGGTCTTGCCCCAGTACGCCGGGTCCATCGTGTAGTACTCCTGGTCCCAGTCGATCGAGAACCCGAGCTCGTGCATCGTCTCCCGCATCTGGTCGATCTGTTCCTCGGTATGCTCGATGCAGAGTTGGCGGAACTCGTCGCGGGGGACCTCGGTCCGGTGGATGTCGTGGATCTCCTCGACTTTGACTTCGGTCGGGAGGCCGTGACAGTCCCAGCCCTGGGGAAACATCACGTCCTCGCCGAGCAAGCGGTGATACCGCGCGGCGACGTCGTGGTCCCGCCAATGGTGTGCGTGCCCGATAGGGAGTTGCCCGGTCGGGTAGGGCGGCGGGGTGTCGATGATGTAGTCGGGGGCGTCGGTGTCCTCGTAGGCGTACACGTCCTCGTCGGCCCAGCGCTCGCGCCAGCGGTCCTCGATGCTCGTGTGGTCGTAGGTGTCGTCCATGGATGTCATGCCTCAGGTAATGTTCGCTCGGCTCGGTGATGCGGTCGGTGGGAAGAACGAGCGGAACGGTGCGGTCGTGAACCCGGCCGCGGGCTCAGACCAGCGGATCTACTACCGACGGCATCACGACCATATGGGGTGAGATTCCGGGGAGTTTCATAAGCATTGTGTGTCGGTGGCTCCGTGCCGCGAAATCGGTAGACCAATCCCGATCGGGTGTTCGCGTCGACTATGGCGAAGGCCAGTACATGGGGTGCCGGCCTCGCGATCGGTATGGGGACCGGCGTCGCGCTCGGGGTCGCGATGGAGAATATGGGTGCCGGACTGGCCATCGGCGTCGCCATCGGTGTGTCCATGGCCGCGGCGTTCGCCGATGGGGGCGAGGACGCCGAATCGCACTGACCCAAGTCCAAAGGGGCTGGGTCCCCTGAAACGTCCGTGTTCCACGTCGACCTCCACACCCACACCCGCTTCTTTCATGGGCACTCAGAGCTCGGCGAGCGCTTCGACCCGATCGGCGTGCGGTTGCTTGCCGGGATGGCCCGTTTGCGAGGATTAGACGGGTTCGCAACGACGAATCACGACTACGGGACCGGGTTCGACACCGGAGGCCCCATGACGGTCATCCCCGGGATCGAGATCACCACGACCGATGGCCATCTGCTGGTCGTGGGACCGGATCCCCCCACGGGGACCACGCCGGGGGAGCTCACCCCGGTCGAGGCGGTGGGGCTGGCTCACGATCGGGGGTGTGCGGCGATCATCGCT
>CAZAYR010000101.1:0-7407 GCA_964489365.1 uncultured Salinarchaeum sp. | reverse complement strand
GCACACCCGTTCCGGAATAGCACGGTCCGGGAGGCCGAGGCCGACGCCGACGCCATCGAGATCAACGGCAAGGGACTCGATCACGAGCGGGTCGTCCGGCTCGCGGACCGGATGGATCTCCCGCGGGTCGGGGGCAGCGATGCACACTATCCGATCGAGATCGGGCGCGCGGCGACCCGGATCGAGGCCGAGGAACTCACCCCGGAGAGTGTCGTTGCGGCGATTCAGGAGGGCCGCGTGACCGCGACCCTGCACGACTCCCCGTCCCAGCGGATGCTTCGGTCGGTCTATCGGCTCATCCACACCCGGAAGGGGTGGCTCGATCGCCCGACACCGCCCGGTGTCGGGGCGCCACCCGACGAGGGGGAGGAGCCTTCCGACATCGAGGACGCCGAGCGTACGGTGCGTTGACGCGAAGGGCCACTCGCGCGCAGAAGGCCGGGCCGGCGATTCCAAACGGCTACAGTGCCGGGGCGGGAGCGACCGACATGGAACTGGGAGTGGTCGGGCTCGGACGGATGGGCCGTATCGTGGCCGCACGGGCCCGTCAAGCCGGACACGACGTCATCGGGTACGACGTCGATTCGGACAATCGCGCGAGGGTTCACGCGGACGATGTCGATACGGCGAGCTCGCTCGAGGGCGTCTGTGCACAACTCGGGTCGGAGAAACGCCTCTGGCTCATGGTCCCGGCGGGCGACGCCGTCGATCAGGTGCTCGAGGCCCTGAGTCCGCAGCTCGACGCGGATGATATCGTGGTGGACGGCGGGAACTCGCACTTCGAAGCGTCGGTCGCGCGGGCGGACGCGTGTTCGGCGGCCTACCTCGACTGTGGAACGAGCGGCGGGCCGGCCGCAGCTGAGGATGGGTTCTCGTTGATGGTGGGTGGCCCGGCCTGGGCGTACGAGGAGATGATCCCCGTGCTCGATGCGGTGGCTACCGGATCGGCGGGTCACAAGCGGATGGGCGAGAGCGGTGCCGGCCATTACGTCAAGATGGTCCACAACGGGATCGAGTACGCGCTGATGCAAGCCTACGGGGAGGGCTTCGAACTCCTCGCGAACGGACGGTACGAGCTCGATCTCGAAGGGGTCGCTCGGACCTGGAATCACGGCGCCGTCATCCGGTCGTGGCTGCTCGAGCTGATCGAGGAGGCCTTCGCGGAGGAGGGCAACGACCTCGGCGATGTCGCCGCCCACGTCGGGGGCGGGTCAACGGGGCGGTGGACGGTCCAGGAGGCGCTCGAACAGGAGGTCCCGGTGCCGCTCATCCACCAGGCGCTGGCCGAGCGATACGCGAGCCGTGACGCGGGGCGATTCTCGCATCGGCTGGCCAACCGGCTCCGCTATGGCTTCGGACGACACCCGGTTGCCCGGGAGTGACGTCCGAGCATTCGTGTCACAAGTCCAGCGGACAACCTGGGCCTTCGGTCGTTGGATTCCGAGTACGGGCACGCGAATCGGTACACAGCTCGTCGGTCAATACGTCGGCACGGCCCAACTGTATTGAGAAAAATCGAGGAACCCCCGTGGCGAAGAAGGCCACCGGGCTACCGGTGCGGCGATACGGTGTTCGCCGCCCTCAGCCGAGCAGGTAGCGAAGGGCCGGGTATCGCTCGACGAGTGGCTCACCCCGGATGGAGAGCCGCTCGAGGTAGGCGTCGATGCCTGCCATCCGACCGGCCGCCAGCGCGCCGATCGTCAGGAAGACGACCAGATAGATCAGCGTCGAGTCGAAGAGAGCGAGCCATTCGCCCTCCCAGCCGCCGAGGTAGAATGCCGACATCTGTAGCGCCCCGCCGAAGGCGGCGAGCCGGACGAGCACGCCGACGATCAGCGCCAGTCCGATCAGGATCTGGGTCGCGGGGATGACCACGTCGATCGTCGCGAGCAGGAGTTCGTTCCCTGCCATCGCGGCGTAGATCCCGCTGACCGGGCTCGCAGGGTGGACGTTGCCGAGATACCCGGCGGCGCTAAACGAATCGCCGGTGAGCTTGCCGAGGCCGGCGAACAAGATCATGCCGCCGATGACGAGGCGGAGTGCGACGACGAACCAGGCACTCAGCGGGTGCGGCGTCCCGTCGAGGGTGAGTCCCGCGAACCTGCCCGAGAGTCGGTTTTGGGTGGTGTTACTGGTCATGATTGGTTCACAGGTGTGAGTACGCTCGTGGCGACCTTGAAGTGCGTACGCAGTTCCCGAAACCCGGGAATCGATCGAAGGTATGGCCCGCGTCGGAAACGGTCCGCCGTGGTACGCAACGAGGGAAGCCTCAGTAAATCCCGACGAGCCAGGGCGCGATGAAGACCAGCAGCACACCCACGAGTACCGTCGCGACGATCCAGAGCACGCTGAACCACATCAGTCGGACGCCGAAATAGGTCTCCGCCTCGGAGGTGGCGGTCTCGGTCGGGAGCATACGGGGGTCTCAATCGGGCCGCGCCAAGAAGATACCGTCCTCACGTTGGGAAGGGGGTATCACGAGCGGCCGCCGTTCGGCCCCCGAGGACCTCACTTGTTCTCGAGGGCGTCGAGGATACACGCGGAGGCGATGACGGCCTCCGTCGGGATGCCTTCGGCATCGTCGATGCTGACCGTATAGGCGTCGCGGAGCGAGAGCTTGCCCTCGATGTCACCGACGTGCGCGCCCCCGGGGTCGAAGATTTCGTACTTGTTTGGGACGAGATTCGCCGATGCGACCAGATGGCGGAGGGCCGAGAGCAGCTTGCTCTTCGATTCGATGGTCGCCAGCGCGTCGCCGGTCTCCGGATCGCGGATCGTCCAGTGTTCGACGAACAACGAGAGGTCCTCGTCGAGGACGACGACGTCCTCATCCGTGCCCGCATCCCTGATCGTGTATGTGCCTGCGACGTCCACCATGCTTTCTGCCTTCACCTCGAACGCGTCCTCGTCGTTCCCGGTCACGAACGGGAAGGCCTCCTTCACCTTGAAGAGCTTCTGCTTGCCTCGCAGGACGACCTCCCCGGTGCTGTCGCGGACGGTGTACTTGTTACGGATCGCGGATTGCTTGACGGTGTACCGGTTGTCGTCCAGATCGATCGTCGAGATCGCGTAGTCGCCGGGCGTCGACGGCGAAGACTCAGCCATGGATCGTGCGGTACGCGCCATGCCGGAAGGATAGTTCTGTTGGACGAGTGAAACGGGGGCGACGTGGATCGACGACAAGGCCGGTGCTGGTCCTTCCCTCGACCGGCGGACTGTGATCGCGAACCGGACTACGGAGACTCGCTCGCCGGCAACAACTCGATCGTGGTCCCCCGATCGTGAGCCACCGCCCGTTCGTATAGCATGGCGCCGGCGGCCACCGTCTCGATCGCCGTACCGCCGCTATCGAAGATCGTGATCTCGTCCGGATCCGTCCGGCCGGGCGCCGCCCCCGCGACCACCTCGCCGAGCTCGGCGTGGATGTGATCCTCGGAGACGGCCCTCGACTCGAGGGCGTGGAGGAACGATCCCGCATCCGTGAACGCGCGATCGTGGAGGTCCGGCACGTAGGTCCCGCGCGCGATCGTCTCCGCGTCGAGCTCTCGGAGTTCGGGATCGTATTGACCCATCGCCGTGACGTGCGTGCCGGGCTGGAGATCCTCGCTCTCGAAGACGGGTTCGCTCGCCGTCGTCGCCGTGATGACGATATCCGAAGGAGTGACGGCGGCGCCCGCCGACTCGACCGGGCGAACCGTCGGACCCAGTTCCCCATCCAGCTCGTCCGCCAGCCCCTCCCGGTTCTCCGAGGTCGGCGAGAAGATCCGGATCTCCTCGAGCTTCCGGACCGTCACCGCGTGGATGATCTGGCCGCGGGCCTGCTTCCCGGCGCCGATGACACCCATCGTCGTGGCGTCCTCACGGGCCAGGGCATCGATACCGACCGCCCCGGCCGCTCCGGTCTTGTAGGGATTCATGGATCCGCCGTCGAGAATCGCGCGAAGCGTGCCTTCCTCGGCGTCGAATAGTGGGGTGAGGAACCAGGCGTCGCCGCTGAATCCGGCGGCGTACATGTACCCGCCCATGTAGCCGGTCTCCGGCAGGATGGCGACATACGTCGTGAACATCCCTCCCGGGTCCGAGGACGTGAGCTTCGTGCGCGGTTCCGCCGGGGCGCCCTCGCCACGTTGGCGATAGCCCTCGCGGACGACATCGACGTATTCCGCCGGCTCGGCGAGGTCGATCACTTCGTCACCGGATAGATACAGCACGTCGGTCATGTCGCTCGCTTGGCCGAGCCGGCACGTATAGCCGACGATCGGGCGTTCCGGCTGTTCAGACCCGGCCATCCGGGCGGGCCGCTGACTCACGGTGACCTCCAGGGTTCATGGCTATCAATACTAAGTGGGGACCCCCGGAACGAGGGATCAGTATGGTGAACGATTCCGATTCGACGGGGGAAGCGAGCATGACTCGACGAGCCGCGACGGCAGCCGCCGGGGCTGCACTCGGTAGCGCGATCCTCGGACTCGGGACTGGGGCCGTCGGCGCAACGCCGACGACGACGGCGCATGCGCGGGGATATCGACCGGCACCGGATGGGGAGGGGTTCGTGTCGTTCTCCTTCCCGGCGGAAAATTTCGATCTCGCGTCCTTCCGCGTGACTGGCCAGGGCCGGGTGATCCACCGGTCGTTGCCGCTGGGATCCGGCAAACCCTACATCCTCAAACTGGACGACGATGGCGCCTACCGGCCGAACGGGGCCGTGATCAACTACCGCGGGACCCGCCTCCTGGGTGGTCAAGAGCGTCAGTGGCGGGCCGTGGTGCGCGAGGTCGTCGCCGGCCAGCAAACCGCGAGCGGGCCGGCGTTCGCGTGGTCGGTCACGCGGATCGATTACTTCGAACGGCCCGGCATGGACTACCACTCCTCTACGGTCCTGGCGGTCTGGCTCGGGGACGACACGCCCCCACCGGGGGTCGAACCGGCGATCCAGGATCACCTCGCCCTCGACCCGGCCAACCCCGGCGGACAGTAATCCGCCACTCACGCCCATTCCGGTTACGTCTGGGCAAGCACGAGCAGCGCGGTCGCGTCCTCCCGGGCCTCAGGGGAGACCTCTCGCTCGCCGCTGAATCGGACGATCTCCCCCGCCTCCACCGCGTAGGATTCGTCGTCGATCGTGTGATCGAAGGCGCCCGCGAGGACATAGAAGACGATCTCCCGATCCGGGTGGGAGTGGGCCGGAATGGCCTCGCCGGCCGGCAGATCGAGACGGATCGTGCGGGGCTCCTCGCCCGGAAACACGGTCGCCGTCGGATCGGCCTCGAGCGCCGTGAACGTTTGAATCGTGGGCATGGGTAATTCTTGATCGGAGGGTGCCCTAACGGTTCCCGTCGGTTCCGATGTGCGGGAATCGCCCCCCGCGTCCCGACGGAAGGGCCACCCACCTTTATCGCGTCGGTCGAACATGCGGGAGCGTGAAGGATCCGCCGATCCTCGGCTCGTACTGGACGCTCGCCGGCGACACGAACCCGGGCAGCTCGAATCCGGGACCCGAGTGGAGCCCGTGGGACGTCCGGGAACGCATCCGGACCGCCGGCGAGGTCGGCTTCGCGGGGATGGGCTTCTGGCATGCGGATCTCGCCCATATGCGCGAGACGTACTCGTTCGAGGAAGTCTCGGAGATGCTCGCCGACGCGGGGATCGACTACGTCGAGCTCGAGTTCGTCGAGTACGGCAAGCTCGCCGGGGACCATCCGGATCACCACCGACGCGTGGAGATGCTCCTCGAGGCCGCCGAAATCCTCCCGGCAAACCATCTCAAGATCGGCAACCTCGCCGATGTCACAATGGATCTACCGGAGATCCGGGATGTCGTTTCGGCTTTCGCGGATCGAGCGGACGCGACGGACACGCGGCTCGGGTTGGAGTTCGTGACCGGGGACGACAATATCACGACCCTGGAACAGGCGGCTGCGGCCGTTGCGGACATAGCGAACGCGGGCGTCATCCTCGATCCGTGGCATATCGTCAAGCGGGAGATTCCCTTCGAGCGCATGCGAGCGATCCCTTTGAGGGATCTCACCTGCGTCGAGCTCAATGATGGCTTCCACGACCTCGACGTGGACCGCGGGACGGCGACCACGAATTATCGCGCGCTGCCGGGCGAGGGCGATTTCGACGTCGAACCGTTCGTGACCATTCTCAAGGACATGGGCTATGAGGGCCCGTGGGGTGTCGAGGTCCTCTCCAAGGAACTGCGCCAGCTCCCGATGGAGGAACTCTACCGGCGGGTGTTCGCGTCCACGCGGGACGTCATCCAGCTGGCCTAATCGCCGAAGACGTTGTTCAGCGACTCGATGTCGTAGCGGCCCCGCTGGGTGAGCAATAGCCCGAGATCGCGCCGCCAGCGCGGCTCCACGCGGTGGTCGGGGAGGAGGTCACGGAACCGGCCGTTGAGGTGGCGGCCGTGGTCGTCGAAATCCGTGAGGATCGCGATGGGGCTGCCCTCGATGGTCTCGACGAACGACATCAGGCCTTCGCAGTTCCCGCAGGCGCGGATGGGTGCGGTGACGCCGGCGGCCCGGAGGCCATCTTGATCCCGCGGTCCCTCCACGATGACCGTTCCGACCCGCTCGTCCATCCGGTCGAGAAGATGACGTAGCTCGCGCTCCCAGGGATCGGCCGCCAGCGTCTCGGGCATGCGCTCGTCGAGATCCCCGTAGTCCACATACCAAGCTTCGCGGGGGCGGCCAAGAACGTTGTTGTACCTGGGGGAGATTCCTATGATACCCGGACTTTCCTCTCCCGTCTACTCTGTTTGGGTACTGGGTTCGCGACGCCGTCCGGAACATCCAGAGCATCCACGCTTAACGGTCACGCATCGTTGCAGGGGTCGGCGGAATCTCGTGTGGAGTCTCCGGTTCGATTTCTTACCAGGTCCCACCCCGATCGATTCCCCGCCGTAGGGACCATCCACCCGAAGAGCGGGTGACGTCACCCGCAAGGTTTTCGACCTGAAACGGGCACGTACGCAGTCCCGAACGGACCCGTCCCCGATTTAGGAAGGCAAGTTTGTAGATGGGAAAGCGACCAAAAGACACAGTACTCTGTATATACACAGATACCTGTATGCCCAGTATTACGGTTAACGTGGATGATGACCTCAAAAAACGTATGGAAAACCACCCCGAGATCAACTGGAGTGAAATCACCCGACAGGCGATCAAAGAGAAGATCGAGACACTCGAGTTGATGGACGAACTCATTCACGGGAGCGAGCTCACCGAACGGGACGTGCAGGAAATCGCCGATCGGATCAACGAACGTGGCCGCAGCGGCGCTGAAGAGGAATCGAAGTAGCACGAGAAATGCAGCTGGTCATAGACGCCAACGTCGTCATCTCCGCGCTCATCGCCGATTCGAAAACGCGGGAGCTCATCGTCACGCTCGAACCCGACCTGC
>CAZAYR010000100.1:0-9458 GCA_964489365.1 uncultured Salinarchaeum sp. | reverse complement strand
TCGCGTTGTTCCCGGAGGACATCCAAAAGCTGGAAGCTGAATTCGCGGGCATTCGCGCAAATGGGGACGTCGAGGGGATGGCAGAGTGAAGGAGGGGTAACGGACGTCCCCGCGGCTGGACGGGTGGCCCTCCTCACGACCGATCTGCCTCAGCCGGGCGGACCTGGCACAGCGGCTTTCAACGCCGCCTCCGAGCCATGCGCACGCGCGAAACGGGGAAGTACGATTCGACAACCGTTTTTATGGCCAGACACGAGCCTCTATCAATGCGAGTATTCGTGCTCCGCCCGGACTCCGGTCTTGTCTTTGTGTCACCTGCCGCCACGGAGGGGTCGGCATGACGTGGGATCACCTCCACGACGAAGACGTCCTGTACGAATTTCATGGAGACGATCCGGATCAGCTCGAACCCGGGCGGTTCTACCGGGGAACGGTCGACGGGTTCGCGGACTTCGGCGTGTTCATCACGCTCGGGGAATCGGTGACCGGACTCCTCCACCGGAGCAACGTCGAGGGTCGGCTGGAGAATCTCGAGTGGGACGCGGGCGACGACGTCATCGTGCAAGTCGAAGGGGTCCGGGAGAACGGGAACGTCGATCTGGCATGGTCGATCCGCCAATCCGACGAGGAGTTCCGAGGGATCGGCACGCACGATCCTGACGATGGGGACGCGACCGGTGCACAACCCGAAGAGCCGGCAGGATCGGAGCCGGAGCCGGTCGAGCCGCCGAGCCACGCCCCCGAACCCCCCGCCGAGGACGAGACGTCATCGCCGGACGAAGCCGCGCAACCGGTCGAGGAAGCGCCCGATCGGACGAGCGTTGAGATCGCCGATGTCGAGGAACGCGTCGGCGATCCGGTCAGGCTGGTCGGCCGGGTCGAAGAGGTCAGACAGACCGACGGCCCAACCATTTTCACGCTTGAAGACCCTACCGGGCAGATCGAATGCGCGGCCTTCGAAGCCGCCGGCGTCCGGGCGTTCCCCGAGATCGATATTGGGGATGTCGTGGCAATCGAGGGGCGCCCAGAGCGCCATCGCGGGGACGTGCAAGTCGAAACCGAGTCGATCCAAGAGGTCCCCGAGGACGAACGCGAAGAACTTGTCTCGGAACTGGAAGCCGCAGAACGGGAGCAGGCTCGTCCGGATGCGACCAGCCTGATCCTCGCGGACCCCGCCTTCGAGGAGGCCGTCGAGGAGATCGTCGAGATCGCGACCGAACTCAGACGAGCCGTGTTCGCACGCGAAGTGATCGTGATCCGTCATCCGCCCTCGGTCGACGGCGTAGTGGCCGCGGCTGGGATCGAGCATGGGCTCCGTCAGCTTGCAGCCCGGACATTTGCCGACGGCGAGGCCACCTCGTGGTTCGTGACCCGTCGTCCGATGGAGGATCCGTGTTACGAGCTGGGCGATGCGATGTACGACGTGACCGATGGTGAGGACCGCAATGACGTCGTCGCCGTCGTCGGAGCGGGGGCAACCGAGCAGGACGCCGCCGCCCTG
Source organism: uncultured Salinarchaeum sp. (assembly GCA_964489365.1). Lineage (GTDB taxonomy): Archaea > Halobacteriota > Halobacteria > Halobacteriales > SKNY01 > SKNY01. Next base: position 7,957 of record CAZAYR010000100.1, on the reverse strand, counting down.
GACTTCCTCGAGGTATACGACGTCGCCGCCACGGTCGTCGACCCGTTGGCCCTCCCGGAGGACGCGGCCGAAGGGCTCGTGACCCCGCTGGCGATCAACATTGCCGGGATGATCGACGAGGAGGTCCGCGAAGACCTCGTGCATCTCCCGGCCATCGCCGCGGGGTACGACGTCCCGCCGAGTTATCGGCAGCTGGCACGGGAACACGGGTACGAAGACCAGAGCGTCCGGGAGCGCCACGAAGCGATCGCGCTGATCTCGTACTACCAGCGATATGATGACAAACGCGAACTGATCGCGGATCTGCTCTTCGACGGGGAGGATGCAGGCGACCTCGCAGCACACGTCGCCGAGCAGTTCCGGCAACGGCTGGAGACGGCAGTCTCGACTGGCGAAGAAAACGCCACCCTCGAATCGCACGATGGGAGCCAGCTCGTGACCCTCGACGCCGCCTCGCTGACGCACCGTTTCACGTTCCCGCCACGGGACCTCCTCGCTGACGCGCTTCGTCGGGAGACGGCGGCCGATACCGTTCTGGTCATGGACGAGGACGCCGCGTTCGTATCGACGGCCGACGGCGTGGATCTCGCGGCCATCGCCGCGGCGGTGGACGGACAGGTCGAGCAGGCGGCCGTCGCCGCCAGGCGGGACCGCCTGACGTTCCTGGCCGGCAAGCGCGAGGCCGTGCGCGACGCGATCGTCGACGTGTTGTCCGCGTAGCTGCGATACCCTTATTCGCCCCAGAGCTGCTAGCGTCGAGCGTGTCGGACCAGGCCGCTGTCGATCCGTTCCGGGTGACCTGTCAGGAGCTGGTCGAACGCATCGTCGCCGGGGAGCTCGATCGGGACAGCCTCGAGCAGGCAAAGCGCGAGGCCTGCGGCGCCCACGGCTCCCCGAAGGTCCCGACCAATCCGGAGATCCTCGAGCACGCCCCGCCGGAACATCGCGACACCGTCGCGGCGGTCGTTCGCCGGAAACCCGTGCGCACCGCATCGGGCGTCTCACCGGTGGCGATCATGACGAGCCCGGCCATGTGCCCCCACGGGAAATGCCTGTACTGTCCGGGGGGGCCGGCCTCGTCGTTCTCGAGCGCACAGAGTTACACGGGCCACGAACCCGCCGCGGCCCGGGGCGCCCAAACCGACTACGACCCGTACGCCCAGGTGACCCTGCGGCTCCAGCAATATCGTCGCATCGGGCACCCGGTCGACAAGGTCGAGCTGATCCTCATGGGGGGCACGATGACCGCCCGGAGCCACGATTACCAGACCTGGTTCGTCCGACGGGCCCTGGAGGCCATGAACGACTTCGACCCGTCGGGACCGCCAACGGTAGACGATCCGGCAGCGCTCGTGGACACGGATCCACCGTTCCGCTATCTCGAGGACGTGATCGCCGAGAATGAAACCGCCGCCGTCCGGAACGTGGGGACGACCTTCGAGACGAAACCGGACTGGTGCGAGGACGAGCAGATCGAGCGGATGCTGCGTCTCGGCGGGACGAAGGTCGAGGTTGGCGTCCAGACGACCCAGGAGCGGATCAACCGCGAGATGCATCGTGGTCACGGGATCGAGGCATCGCACACGGCCAACCGCCGGCTCCGGGATGCCGGGTTCAAGGTCGGATTTCACATGATGCCTGGCCAGCCCGGCATGTCCGACGAGATGAACCGGGCGGACTTCCGGCGCCTGTTCGAGGACCCGAAGTGGCGGCCGGACTACCTGAAGATCTACCCGACCCTCGTGGTGAAAGGGACGCGCGTGTACGACATGTGGCGTCGGGGCGAGTACGACCCGCTTTCGAGCGAGGAGGCCGCCGGGCTGATCGCCGATATCAAGGCGGATCTCCCTCCGTACGTGCGCCTCCAGCGGGTCCAGCGCGACATCCCGGCGGATTTCATCGAGGCGGGCGTCCAGAAGTCGAACCTCCGCCAGCTCGCTCGCCAGCGGCTCGGCGATCGGGGCGAGACCTGCGCCTGCATTCGCTGTCGGGAGGTCGGACACGCGGACGGGGAGCCCGACGGGGTCACGATGGACGAGCTGACCTACGAGGCCGCCGGCGGCACGGAGCATTTCATCAGCGTGGAGGATCGCGAACAGGACCTCCTCGTGGGCTTCTGCCGGCTTCGCTTTCCGGGCGCCCCGCAGCGCCGGAACCTTCGGAACGCAGCGTTGGTGCGCGAGCTGCACGTGTACGGTGCTCAGGTGCCCCTCGAGTCGGCCAGCGGTGAGGACTGGCAGCACCAGGGCTACGGTCGCGCGTTGATGCAACGTGCCGAAGCCATGGCACGGGCGGCCGGATACGAGAAGCTGGCGGTCATCAGCGGGATCGGGGCGCGGGAATACTACCGAACCCAGCTCGGGTACTACCGGGACGGGCCGTACATGGTCACGCCGCTGTAGCCCTCACCCCGACGTCATCCGTTCCTGAGCGTGGAGATCCAGTTCGAACGTCCGTCCCCGCGACGGCTGTTCGACCAGGTGATAACACGTCTCGGCGGCCGCGTCCGGATCGATGAACTCCGCCTCGTCGACCGTCGATTCGCCCTCGTAGACGTCGGGATTGAGCAATCGACCGTCAATGATCACATGGGCAATGTGCACGCCCTCGCTCCCGTACTCCGCCGCGAGTGCGCGCGCCAGGCCACGCGTGCCGTCCTTCGCACTTTTGAACGCGAAGTCACCGCCGGCCGGTGTGGCGCCGAAAAACATCACCGTCCCCGATTCGGATCGGAGGTCTTCAAGGGCCGTCCGGACGCATAGGAGGCCCCCGTAGCAGTACAGCCGCCACATCTTCTCCAAGCGTTCCGGATCGAGCTCGGTTGCGGACTCGTTCGTCACGGTGCTGGCCGAATGCGCGAGGACCTCGATCGGTCCGAATCGCTCCCGGACGTCGGCGATCCCCGCCTCGACGGCGTCCGGATCGGTGACGTCGACGGACACCCCCGCGGCCGCGTGTCCCGCCTCACGGAGGTCCGCGGCGACGGTCTCGAGATAATCCCCACTCCGGGCAAACATCGCCACTGGATGGCCCTCACGGGCCAGCTTCCACGCGAGTGACTCACAAAACCCCGGGCCCATCCCAGCGATGAGCGCAGTCGATGCCATGGTGAGCGATTGGGCACCCGGAGGTATCAACCGTCCCATCGGCGGCGAACGACACCCCTTTGCGCCACCTCGCGCTATCCCGGACATATGGAGCCAAAGCGCGAGGTCTCGAGCGTCGACCTTCGTGCGCTCGGTCGGGATCTGCAGGCGTACGTGGGCGCGCGGGTCGACAAGGCCTACCTCTACGGGGATGACCTCGTGCGACTCAAGCTGCGGGACTTCGAGCGTGGCCGAATCGAGCTCCTGATCGAAGTGGGTGCCCGGAAACGGATCAACGTCGCGCCGCCGGAATATGTCGAGGACGCACCGGATCGCCCGCCGAACTTCGCCCGCATGCTCCGCAACCGGATCGCCGGGGCCGAGCTCACTGGCGTCGAGCAGTACGAATTCGACCGGATCGTCAACCTCGAGTTCACCAGAGATGACGAGCGAGTCACGCTCGTGGCCGAACTGTTCGGCGACGGGAACGTGGCCGTGCTGGATGCCGCGGGCAGCGTCGTGGACGCCCTCGAGACCGTCCGGCTGAAATCCCGGACGGTCGCCCCGGGCTCGCAATACGAGTACCCCGACGCGCGTCTCTTCCCGTTCGGCCTCGATCGGGAGGGCTTCGCCGCCCACCTTCGGGAATCGGATACCGATGTGGTGCGGACGCTCGCGACCCAGCTCAATCTGGGCGGAACGTACGCGGAGGAGATCTGTGCGCGGGCGGACGTCGAGCGCGAACGCCCGATCGCGGAACTCGACGCCGACACGATCGACGGATTACACCGGGTGCTGCGTGACATCGGCGAACGGCTCGAGCAGGCCGCGTTCGAGCCCGTCATCGTGACGGCGGACGACGACGTGGTGGATGTCACCCCCTTCCGGCTCGCGATCCATCGCGATCGGTCGATGGAGCCCTTCGAGACGATGAACGACGCCGTCGCCACGTACTTCCACCAGCTTGCCGAGCAGCAAGCAGCCGAGGATGGGGAGGAAGGACCGGGTGTGGCGGATGAAATCGCCAAATACGAGCGGATGATCGCCCAACAGGAGTCGGCCATCGAGGAGTTCGCCGAGGAGGAGGCCCGCATGCGGGAGCGGGCGGAAGCGCTGTACGCCCAGTACGACGTCGTGGACGAACTCATCGAAACCGTCAGCGAGGCCAGGGAGTCTGGTTTCGACTGGGATGAAATCCGCGAGCGCCTGGGGGACGGGGCGGCGCAAGGATTGCAGGCGGCAGCGATCGTCGAGAAAATCCACGATGATGGCACGATCGAGGTGAGCCTCGACGGGAATCAGGTGTCCATTGATCCGGGAGCGGGCGTCGAGCACAACGCCGACCGGCTGTACCAGGAAGCAAAACGGATCGCCGAGAAACGGGCGGGGGCCGAAACCGCCCTCGAGGAATCCCGGGAGGAGAAAGCGGCGCTCGAACGTCGCCCCCAAGAAGCCGACACGGACCCCCAGCCGACGGAACCGGACGAACCGACCGACTGGCTGGCGCGGGCCTCGATCCCCGTCCGGCAGCCGGAGGACTGGTTCGAGCGGTTCCGTTGGTTCCGCACGAGCGATGGCTTCCTCGTGATCGGCGGCCGGAACGCCGATCAGAACGAGGAGATCGTCAAGAACTACATGGAACCGGGCGACCGATTCGTCCACGCACAGGCCCACGGGGGCCCGGCAACCGTCATCAAGGCGACCGCGCCGAACGAACCCGCACGGGACGTTGACTTTCCCGCTTCGACGCTTCGAGAGGCCGCCAGGTTCGCCGTGGCGTATTCCTCGGTGTGGAAGGCCGGCCAGCACGTCGGGGAGGCCTATCATGTCTCGCCCGAGCAGGTATCGAAGGAACCGGAGAGCGGGGAGTACCTCGAGAAAGGCGGATTCGTGATCCGCGGGGAGCGAACGTATGTCGACGACGTTCCCCTCGAAATCGCGGTGGGGATCACCTGCGAACCAGTCACGCGTGTCATTGGGGGGCCGCCGGACCCGATCGAGCCCCGAACCGCCGCGGCCCGGCGCGTCGAACCGGGCGACATCGCCCAGGGCGACGTCGCGAAACGCCTCTATCGGGCATTCCGCGAGGCGTTTACGGACACCAGTTTCGTCCGCAAGATCGCGAGCCCGGACCGGATTCAACATTTCCTCCCGCCGGGGGGGAGCCGTATCGTCGAGGAGTAGTCGAAGGGCACTTACCCGCCGGTCGAGCCAGGTCGACCATGCAGATCCCGCACCGGGAGCCCCTCGAGGACGACCGGGAGCGGATCGTCGTCGTGCCCGATACGCTCGATGATCTCTGGCATCTCTATCACGTCATCGAACCCGGTGACCGTGTGAGCGGGGACACCCATCGTCGCATCCAGCGAAACGATGACACGCTCCGAAGCACGGGCGGCGAGCGCGAGCACATGCGGGTGACCCTGGCGGTCGAGGACGTGGAGTTTCACAAGTTCGCCAACCGGCTCCGGATCGGTGGCGAGATCGCCGCGGCCTCGCGGGAAGACCAGATCGGCTTCCATCACACCCTCAACGTCGAAATCCACGACGAGCTCGAGATCGAGAAAACGCTCAAACCGGATCAGGAGACACGGCTGACGAACGCCGTCCAAGCGACGGAGGATCCCGACGTGGCGATCGCGACCGTCGAGGAGGGCCGTGCGACGGTCCACGCGGTGGCCCAGTACGGGACCGATGAACTCGCGACGATCACTGGCCCGACGGGGAAGGGAGAATTTGCCCGCGATCGGGCGGAACTCTTCGAGGAATTGGGCGCGGTCCTCGCTCGCTTGGACGTCGACGCGATCGTCATCGCCGGGCCGGGGTTCACGAAGCAGGACGCCCACGAGTATCTCCACGAACACGAACCCGATCTCGCAGAGGCGATCCGTCTCGTCGACACGGCGAGTGCCGGGGACCGGGGCGTCCACGAGGTGCTGGAACGCGATGTGCTCGACGAGGTCCAGGCCGCCGCACGGATCGGTCGGGAGGGGGCACTGCTGGACGAGCTCATGCGTCGGATCGGGACCGACGAGCCCGCAACGTACGGCCTCGAGGCCGTGGCCGAGGCCGCCGCGTACGGGGCGGTCGAATCGCTGCTCGTGCTCGACGAGTTCGTCCGGGAAGCCCGGCTCCCCGCCGGCGACGAGACTGTGGATGTCGACGAAGTGATCCGGAACGTCGAACATCAGGGCGGCGATGTGGTGGTCTTTTCGAGCGAACACGATCCCGGGCGCCAGCTCGAGAACCTCGGCGGGATCGCCGCCATCCTCCGGTATCGCGTCGAGTGAGGGCGGATCACTTTCATCCCGGATTCCCAACCGTCTTTACGCGTTCTGTTGTGTGGAAGGGCAATGGGCCCTCCCGCGGGGCAGGATGCCGGGAGCGACGCGGAGATCCTCGACGATCTCCATCCCGCATTGGCCGCATGGTGGCGCGACGCGTTCGCGGATTCGCCCGTGGAGGGCTGGTTCACGCCCGCCCAGCGCGGCGCGATCCCCAAGGTCCGTGCGGCCGAGGACGTGCTGATCGCCGCCCCGACGGGGACGGGAAAGACCCTCGCCAGCTACGCCGGGATTATCGACGATCTGCTCGGCCGTGCTGATGCGGGCGAGCTCGAGGACACGGTCTACTGTCTGTATATCTCGCCGTTGAAATCGCTCGCGAATGACATCCAGCGGAACCTCGCCGAGCCGCTGGCTGGGATCGACGAGATTCGCAAGCGGGAAGGCGACGAGCCCGCGGAGATTCGCCACGCCATTCGCCACGGGGACACCGATCAGTCCACCCGACAGGCGATGCTCAAGGAGCCACCCCACATCCTCAATACGACGCCGGAAACGCTCGCCATCCTGTTGAACGCCCCGAAGTTCCGCGAGCACCTCCGTTCGGTCGAGTACGTCATCGTCGACGAGATCCACAGTCTCGCGGACAACAAACGCGGGAGCCATCTCGCGGTGAGTCTCGAGCGCCTGGCTGACCTCACCCCGGAGCCGCCCACCCGGATCGGGTGCTCGGCGACGGTCGAACCGATCGACACGGTTGCGGATTTCCTCGTCGGGTGTGGCCCGGACGGCTCGCCCCGTTCGCGGACGATCGTCGACCGGCGGTTCTCGCGGGCGTACGACATGGAACTCGTCTGTCCCGTGGAAGACCTCATCGAGACCCCGCACGGGACGGTCCGGGACCGCATGTATACACAGCTCGACGAGCTCGTGACCGCCCACACGAGCACGATCGTCTTCACGAACACGCGTTCAGGGGCCGAACGCGTCCTGCACGAGTTGCGCGAACGGTTTCCAAGGTACGACCGCGACAATTCGGGGTGTCACCACGGGAGCCTATCGGACGCCGAACGGACGCGCGTCGAGGAAGGGCTCAAAGCCGGTGCCCTCGAGCTTGTCGTCACCTCGACGAGCCTGGAACTTGGCATCGACATGCCCGACGTCGATCTCGTCGTCCAGCTGGGCAGCCCGAAATCCGTGGCGGCGTTGCTCCAGCGGATCGGGCGGGCCGGCCACCGCCCAGGGGAAACCGTGACGGGCCGGGTGTTCGTGCTCGACCGTGACGAGCTCTTGGAGTGTGCGGCGATGCTCGAGTGTGCCCACGACGGGTTCGTCGACCGGATCGCCATTCCCGAACGACCGTTGGACGTCGCCGTCCAGCATATCTACGGGATGGCGATCGCGTCGGTCCGCCGTGAGGCGGACGTGCGCCGGGCGCTCGAGCGCGCGTACCCGTTCCGTGCGCTCTCCGAGGAGGACTGGCAACAACTCATGCGGTATCTTACCGCCGCCCACGTCGGGTTGGAGGACCGCAACATCTACGCGAAGATCTGGCGGGATACCAACGACCCGCCGGACGGCGAGCAC
>CAZAYR010000099.1:0-9461 GCA_964489365.1 uncultured Salinarchaeum sp. | reverse complement strand
GTGGCCTGGCCCACCCTCGACCCCTGGCTCGTGCTCCACGCGAACCCCTTCTCGGGGTGGTTCTACCTCACCTTCCTCACGGGGATCATGGTCCAGATCGGACTGCTGGAATATCAGGAGGACGAAACAATACGTCCGGAGTGGTACACCGACGACACCGAAGACGAGACGGACCGAATGCCGTGTCCATCGTGCGAGAAGTTCGTCGACCCGGGCTGGGAGCACTGTCAATTCTGTGGGGAGACCCTCACAGCACTCTCGCGCGCTGACCAGCCACGCGGGAGCCACTGCGAGACCGCCTAAGGAGACATGAGGACAGTGTCATCGCTTTGTATGGTCCGCCGCGAGATCGAACAGCCCAACAAAAGTACTAGTCACGGTAGTCCTGTCGGCTGTCGGAGGTGGACGCGATGGCCGCAGAGGTAGGAATCGGGCTGTTCCTCCTCGTGGCCCTGCTCGTCGGGCTGGTCGCCGCGAAATCCATCCACCTCCTGGCGCGGATCGGGCTGTACCTCCTGCTCGGTCTGCTTATCCTCTTCATCCTCTGGGGAACTATTCAGCTGTAGGACACCGGTCCGCGCAACTGCGTTTGTCACTCCGGAGTGACGGCGGCGAGAGAACACGTCCTGCCCTCCAGTAGCGTTGGCCAGTATGCACACGATTATATTATCGTCTGCATAATGATCGCTGGTCGGCTGGATGTGAGTCCACATGGATAGTGACAAAGAGAGATCATGATGAGAAGTGTGTAGGAGTTCTCGCGACAGACGGTCCTATTCGCCCGATATATTCCGAATATCCGCTTCGATTTCGTGTTCGCCGAGTTTTGTGATCCGGTAATATGTCAGCCGTCCGTCTTCGTCGTCCGGAGGTGTCAACCGACCGAAACACGTATTATGAACACGATAATATTATCGTATGCATAACGATGATCGATCGGGAACAAGAGCGTCGATGGCTGCAGTCACACCTCTCGGGGGACGAGCGACAGTTCCTGATCTGTTATGGACGCCGTCGGGTGGGGAAGACGACACTCGTGACGCACGTCCTCGACAGCCTCGATCGGCCCGCGATCTACTACCTCTGTGACGAGCGCGGGACGACCACGAACGCCCGTCGATTCGCCCGACACTGTGCGGAGACCGTTGACGATGTGCCGCCGGACGTCGATGGATTCGTCGACGCGTTCACCTATCTCGCCAGTCGGATCGACCAGCCGACTGTCGTCGCCCTCGACGAGTTTTCCTACCTCGTCGATACGGACGAGACGATTCCGTCCGTCTTTCAGACGATAGTCGACGACGTGCTCGCGGAGACACGAATCTCGATCGTGGTACTCGGGTCCTCGATATCGATGATGGAGGAAGGCGTCCTCAGTTACGAGAGTCCCCTGTATGGCCGCCGAACCGGCCAGTGGCGGCTCGAACCCATGACGATCGGCGCGGCCGCCGGGTTCTTTCCAACGGCAGACCCCCACGAACTCGTCCGGACGTACAGCGTCCTGGGTGGGATTCCGGCCTATCTCGAACAGTTCGATCCCGACCGTGAGCTGCTCGCGAACGTCGAGGACCAGCTTCTCACCAAGGGGGCATTTCTCTACGAGGAACCGGAATTCCTCCTCCGACAGGAACTCAGAGAACCCGCGACCTACAGGGGAATCCTCGAGGCGATCGCGGGTGGCGCCACCCGCGTCACGGACATCGCAAACGAGATCGATCGGCAGGCCAGCAGCATCTCCAGATACCTCACGAACCTCACCCGCATCGCCCTCATCGAGCGCGAGACGCCCGTCACGGACCCGGGGGCGCGAGGGGTGTACCGCATCACGGACGAATTCCTGCGTTTCTGGTTTCGATACGTCCTCCCCAATCGAGGGACGCTCGAACAAGGCCGGACGAAACCGGTCCGGGACTCGATCGCTGCGTCCTTGCCGAGCCACGTCGGCCCCACGTTCGAGACCGTCTGTCGCCAGGCCGTGCGGACCCCCCGATTCCCCGTCCCCTGTTCTCGGGTCGGTCGCTGGTGGTACGGCGAGAACGAGATCGATGTCGTCGGCGTGGACGAGCGGACGGAGACGCTCTTTCTGGGCGAGTGCAAATGGACACGCGATCGCGTCGGACCAGGACCCCTCGCCGATCTCGAGGCCCTCGAACCGGAGGTGCGGTGGCATGGGGACGCCAGGTCGGTGGTGTACGGCCTGTTCGCCCGAGAGGGCTTCACCGAGTCACTACGGGATACAGCCGACACGCGAGACGACCTCGTCCTGTGCACCCCGGACGACGTCGTGTCCATAGTGGCACAGCATGAGGATGGAGAATCCACCGACGCGAATTCGGCCTGACGTCGTGGTCCCATTGACGCCACACCCCGCCAACCCGTCTGACCCATCCCAGGCCTCGACCACCACCCGCCACACGACCACGAAACCTCTCCGATCGCCGGACAAACCACCCGAGGGCGAGGCGCAGAGGTGAAGGGCGTTGCCCGCATGCATGTGGTAATGGCCACCGCCACGTTGCCCCACACCCTCCAGGAGACGCTCGCGGCGGTCGACACTGCGGGCGCCCCGGGGGAACCGCTGACGACCGACGAGGTCGCCGCCCACCTCGACCTCGCACCCGCCCAGACCGCGACCCGGCTACAGCGCCTCGTCGAGGAAGGCCTCCTCGCGACCAAACAGCCAGCCACGAACGTCCAGCTGTGGTGGCGAAACGGCACCGACGCCCCGGCGGCCCTCTGTGGCCTCGACGCCGAGGGCCACATCCACGCGTGGAGCCCCGGCGCGGAATCCCTCACCGGCTACCCCACCACAGAGATCGAGGGCGAGCCCCTGGCGGCGTGCTTCGCGGGCGACCCACCCCCACTCCCCGACGAGGGGGCCACCACGACCACGACGGGCCACCTCGCCCGCGCCGACGGCACGACCGTCCCCGTTCGCACCACCCTCACGAGACGGGCCGACCACGTCGTCGGCCTCATCGAGAAGACGCGGCCCACCACGGCCTCCCTCGAGCACCGCCTCGCCGAGGGCCTCCTCGAATCCCACCCCGAGCCCCTCCTCGCCATCGATACCGCAGGAAACCTGCGCCGCTGGAACGACCGCCTGCGAGAGATAACGGGCCTGACCGACGCCGAGCTCGCCCGACGCGACCTCCAGGCGCTCGTCGCCGCCGACGCCAGGGACGACCTCGATACAGCCCTCACGCAGGTCCACGACACGGGCGAGGTGGTGACGATCGAACTCCCGATCGACACCGCCGAGGACACCCGTCCCTACGAGTGCACCGCCAGTCCCCTCCGGGATCCATCAGATGCGATCGTCGGCAGCACGATCCTGGCGCGCGACGTGAGCGACCGCAAGGCGCGCGAGCGCCAGCTCGCCCGCCAGCGCGACGACCTCCGTGCCGAACTCGACGAGATCTTCACCCGGATCGACGAAGCGTTCCTCGCCCTCGATACGGACTGGCGCATCACCTACGTCAACGACCGCGCGGCCGCCCTGGTCCGCCTGCCCGTCGGGGAACTCATCGGCGCCAACGTCTGGGACGTCCTTCACGAGGTCGCGGAGGGCTACCCCCGCGCCATGGCCGAGCGCGCGATGCGGACCCAGGAGGCCGTCGACTTCGAGTTCCGCTCCGTCCTCCTCGATCGCTGGGTCGAGATCCGGGCCTACCCCTCCGAGACTGGCCTGTCGGTCTACGTCCGGGACATCACCGCGCGCAAGGAACGCGAGCGCGAGCTCCAGCGCTACGAGACGCTCGCCCACACGGCCTCCGACGTGATGGTCACCATCGATGCGGACAGCGTCATCCGGGACATCACCCCCGCCGTCACCGACGTCTTCGGCTACGAGCCCGCCGAGGTGCGCGGCGAGCCCCTCACCACGCTCATGCCCGAGCGGCTCCGGGAGACCCACCTCGCGGCCATGGATCGCTACCTGGCCACCGGCGAGCGCCACCTCGACTGGGACTACGTCGAGCTTCCCGGCCGCCACGCCGACGGCAGCGAGCTCCCCCTGTCGCTCTCCTTCAGCGAGTACGAACAGGCGGGCACGCGCTACTTCACGGGGATCATCCGCGACATCACCGAGCGGAAAGAACGCGAGCGGGCCCTCGAGGCCCGGGTCCGCCAGCAGGAGGTCGTCGCCGACCTCGGCCGCCGTGCCTTGGAGGCGGACGACCTCGATGCCCTCCTGCAGACCGCCGCGGACCGCCTCGCCGCCACCCTCGACACCGACGACAGCGCGGTGTTCGAACTCCGCGACGATCAGCTCCACCGCCGGGCCGGCGTCGGATGGAAGACACACGAACTCGACGCGACCGTCCCCGTCACCGACGAGGACACCCAGGCAACACGCACCCTCGCGAGCGAGGACCCCCTCGTCATCGAGGACGTCACCGCCGATCCGGGGGCCACGGGCCCGGAATTGGGCACCCCGGACGGCCGCAGCGGCATCAGCGCCGTCATCGGCTCCGTGGACGACCCCTGGGGCGTCCTCGCCACCCACGCGGCGGCCCCGCGGGCGTTCTCCCCCCACGACGCGACCTTCGTCCAGGCGGTCGCCAACATCCTGGCGACGGCGATCACCCGCCACGATCGCGAGGAGGCACTGCGCACAGGTCGTGCCCGTCTGGCCGCGCTGAACACCCTCAACGGGGTCGCCCGCGACATCACCGACGCCGTGATCGAGCAGTCCACCCGCGACGAGATCGAGACGATCGCCTGCGAGCGCCTCGCCGCCACCGAGTCCTACGAGTTTGCCTGGCTCTGTCGCGTGGACCCGCGCACGGGCGAGATCATCGCCCAGGTCGAGGCCGGCGTCGACGGCTACCTCGAGGACATCTCCCTCTCGATCGACTCCGACGACCCCACCGGCCAGGGCCCCACCGGGAGGGCCGCCCGGACGAAGGAGCTCCAGGTGGTCCGGGACGCCTTCGACGACCCCGACTTCGAACCCTGGCGCGAGGCCGCCGATCGGTACGGCTTTCGCGCCTCCGCCGCGATCCCCATCGTCCACGACGGGGCGCTGTATGGCATCCTCAACGTCTACACCGACCGCGCGGACGCCTTCGCCGCCGAGGAGCGCGACGTGATCGCCCAGCTCGGCAAGACCATCGGCCACGCGATCAACGCCATCGAGCGCAAGCGCGCGCTCATGAGCGACGAGGCGATCGAGCTCGAGTTCCATGTCCCCGACATCTTCGCCCACTTCGGCACAGAGCCGGCGGGCCCGGGCACGATCACCATCGACCAGGTAGTCCCCGCAGGCGAGGAGCGCTACCTAGTCTATGGAACCGTCACCGGCGAGGGCGGCGCCACCCTCCGGGCGCTCACCGAGGACCTCCCGAGCTGGGAGGCCGTGACCCTCTTCGAGTCCCCCGAGGACGCCACGGAGCGCGACTTCGAGCTCCAGCTGGCCGAGCCGCCGGTCATCTCCGCCATCGCTGCCCGCGGCGGGGCCATCCAGGCCGCGACGATCGAGGACGAGCGCTACACGCTGACTGTTCACCTCCCCCCGAGCGTCGATTCCCACCAGATCATCGACGCCATCCAGGACACCTACCCCTCGGCGGAGATGCTCGCCCGCCGCCAGGTGACCCGGGCTGACGACCCGGACCGCCGCCTCGACGTCGTCGTGAGCGAGGACCTCACCGACCGCCAGCGCGCCACCCTCCAGGCGGCCTACCACGCGGGCTTCTTCGAGTGGCCCCGCGACGCCACCGGGGAGGACATCGCCGACGCCCTCGACATCTCGCCGCCGACCTTCCACCAGCACCTCCGCAACGCCGAGCGCAAGGTCTTCGGGACGATCTTCTAGCCTGGCGAGTCGCCACCGGCTCGACGCGGGCGAACTGGTGGGGAGAATTCCCGATCAGCCGGAGGGGGAACCGCCCCTCACCGCTCGCGTTCCACGTTCACGAAGTGTTCGGAGGGGTCGCTGCCCCGTTCGGCCTGGTGGGTGTTCGCGACGTCCAGAGCCTCGAAGATATCCCCCTCAACGACCGTCTCGAACCCACAGTCTGTACACGAGAGCTCGAATGCGATGGTTGGCTTTGATTCGTCCGAGTTAATCGTCATTCCTCTCCTTACACCCACGTTTGGGTGCGTTCCTGCTCGCCCGCTCTCGCGGTGATCGTACCGTCGCCGGAGATCGTGATCTCACAGCCAGCGTAGGTGAACGATACTGCATCGGGGAACCGATCGAGCGCAGGTTCGTCGGTCGGGAAGAGTCGATCGAGCGCGTCCGGATCGACTGCGTTATACAACGGGTCGAGGTCACAGGGATCGGACTCGGTGAGGTCGGCGACCAGGGTCACGACGTGTGCACTGACCGGCATGGCGTCGTCGCTGGCCTCGTCCTCGCCGAGCAAGCCGCGTGAAAGTCTCCGTGCCATCACCTCTTCTGTACTGGGGGTATCCCCAAGGAGAAATCGGCTTAATCCATAACGAGCACCCGCTCCGGCACTTATCTATTTAGCCCCAACGACGGGGCACAGGCTCGTGGACGCGCTGGCACCCGCCAACTCTTCGGCGGTCACGCCCCCCCAGCCCGGGTGGCCTTAGCCGTCAAGGGAGGCGTCGGCGAAGACCAGCTCGAGGAGCGTCGACTGGGCGGCTCGAAGCTGTTCGGTGATTGTCGGCTGGGAGACGTCTAGCAGCTCTGCAACGTCCCCGCCGGTACTCAGCCGGGGCGAGGAGAAGTACCCGCTCAGGTACGCCGTCTGAAGGACCTCGAGCTGGCGGTCGGTGAGTTCCTCCTCCAGGGTGGCGTACAGGTCGTCGGGCGTGCGCAGCGGGCGCTCGCGCTCGCGACGGGCCACGAACTCGGCGCTCTCGTACTGGGTCTGGAACCGCTCGATGAACTCCCGGACGTCCGCGCTCGAGGGCAGATCGACGAGCAGGCGGATCCCCTCCGCCGTCACCGACAGCGAGCGAAGCGCCGCCCCCTGCTGTTCGAGGGTCAGCGGGATCGACCGGCCCGAGATCACCGCCTCGACCAGACATCCGTCCGCCAGCGAAGACAGCACCTGGCTCGACTCGACGGTGACCGCCTGCTCGAAGACGGCCTCGACCTCGCCCGCCGTGGCGTCGTGCACGTGGAGGAACAGCCGCACGCTGTCGGCCGCGACCGGAACCATGCCGTCAACGGAGACGTCGGCGTCGAGCTCGCCCGCGAGGTTGGCCAGGGCGCTCGTCGCCGGCTCCCGAAGGTGGAACTCCAGCTCGACGGCCTGGTCGTGCAGCAGGGCCTGCTTGGTGTCGATCGCGTTGATCGCGTTCGCGACCGTCTCGCCCAGCTCCACGAACACGGTCTGGTCCATCTCGCCGAAGACCTCCGGGCGGTCGGCGTAGACGCTCAGGACCCCGTAGATGAGGTCGTCGTACTGCAAGGGCACGCAGATGACCGACTGGAACTCCCGGGAGAACGCCTCCCGACGCCACTGGCCTTCACGCAACTGCTCGGCCACGTTCTCGATCACCGTGACCTCGCCGGTGTCGGTCGTCCGGACCGCCGGTTCGGCCTCGCTCTTGCCCTCCTGGACGGTGAGATCCACGCTGTCGAGGTAGCCCCGGCCGGTCCCCTCCCAGGCCCGGGGGACGAGCGTGTTCTCCATCTCGTCGAGCTGGCCGATCCAGGCGAAGCGGAACCGGTCGTTGTTCGTCAGCCGGTCGCAGACCACCCGCTGGATCTCCTCGCGGGTGGAGGCCTGGACGAGCCCCTGATCGACCTCGCGGATGATCGTGTTGATCTGGTTCAGCCGCTGGAGGCGTTGGTTCTGGGCCTGGAGGAGCTCGTCGCGCTCCCGGAGGGTGGCCTGGCTCTCGAGGCGGTCGAAGGCCGCTTCCGCCGTCGCCGCGACGAGTTGGACGAGGTGCTGGATCGACTGATCGACCGTCTCCTCCGCCACCGTTGCGACCGCGAGCACGCCATGATCGCCCAACGGCGCGACCATGGTGTCCCGGTCCCCCATGTCCGTGGCGGGTAGGACGGCACCTCCGACGGTCGATTCCCCGTCCATGAAACTCTCCCAGACCGGGGAGTCCATCCCGGCGGTAAGCGGCACGACCTGACTCGTGTACGCCTCCGCCTCGTAGGACGAGCTCACGGGGTCGAGCACGTTGTCGGCCGTATCGAAGTAGTACACCACCGCGTCCGCCAGCTCGAGGTCCGCGGTGAGGGTGTCGACGATGATCTCGCCGATCTCCCCCGGGGTCTCCGCGTGGAGCAGGTCCCGGGTCGAGGCCTGCAGCGCCGTGAGCGTCTGGGCGCGTTCCTTCCGCCGGATGGCCGCGATGGCGTGGCTGATCGTCTCGCCGAGCTCGCGCATCACCGCGATCGTCCGCTCGTCGAACGCCGAGTCGGTGTCGGCGTACACCGTGACGACCCCGTACTCGACGTCGTTGTACGAAAGCGGCACGGTGATCGCAGAGGCGTACCCCTCAGCGAGCGTCGAGTCCCGCCAGGGCTCCCCGCTGCGGTCGGCGTGTAACTCCTGAACGGGTTGGGCAGCCCCCGAGCGGAGTGCGGCCGCCCCGACGCCCCGCTCCGTGTGCTCGGTCGCCGCGTCCGCCTCGCGGATCGCCTCGAGGTAGGATTCGCCGATCCCGGCCCAGGCGCGCGGGGTGATCTCCTCGTACTCCTCGGTGTACTCCGCCGTCCAGGCCCCGGTGAACGTACTCGAGGCCGCCAGCCGGTCACACACGGCCTGCTCGATCTCCTCACGGGTGGTCGCTGTCACCAGCGCCTGATCGATGTCGCGGATGACCGCATTGATCTGGTTGAGCTTGTTGAGCTCGTCGCGCTGTGCGAGGAGCTGCTCCTCGTACTCGTGGCGCTCGGTCATATCCCGCGTTACCTTCGCGAACCCGTGAAGCTCGTCGTCCTCGTAGAGGGCCGTGATCGTCACATTGGCCCAGAACGTCGTCCCGTCCTTCCGGACGCGCCAGCCCTCGTCCTCGACCCGACCATCCTCGCGTGCACGTTCGAGGTTGCGCTCCGGCCGGCCCGCCTCGCGGTCCTCCTCGGTGTAGAACGTCGAGACGTGCTCGCCGATGATCTCGTCCTCGTCGTAGCCCTTCACCTGTCGCGCCCCCTCGTTCCAGGTCTGGACGGTCCCATCCGGCGCAAGCAGGAAGATGGCGTAGTCCTTCACCTCTCTGACCAGGGTTTCGAAGCGCTCCTTCTCCGTGCGCAGCTGTTCCTCGTATGCGTGGCGATCGGTCATGTCCCGCGTGACCTTGATGAAGCCACGGACGTCGTCATCATCGCCCCGGATCGCGGTGATCGTCACGTTCGCCCAGAACGTCGAGCCGTCTTTCCGAACCCGCCACCCCTCGTCCTCGACCCGATCCTCCTCGATCGCCTTCTCCAGGTTACGTTCTGCACGGCCCGCCTCGCGGTCCTCCTCGGTGTAGAACGTCGAGAAGTGCTCGCCGATGATCTCGTCGTCCTCGTAGCC